>CAZRMB010000019.1:0-18831 GCA_964600925.1 uncultured Syntrophomonas sp. | reverse complement strand
GCTGTCTGGTTATAATTAACATATATATAAATTAAAGTGGATTTTGAATTGCAAATCGAAATATTCTGTAATAAGATAAGTGTATGTATTTTTAAAATATTTAAAATACATATTCATAATATTTTTTGCACTATAGAACTGTTCAATGGATGGTCATGCAAGCCCCGGAGGATCAATTTAATGAAGATCCCGGTTTTTAAGAAAAACTAAATAAAAGGAGGCCAGAAAATTGTTGGATTTGAACAGCTATTTGGGTTTTAGTTTTCGAGTGGTCATGAAGAAAATTGATCGGACTTTAAGTCAGCAATTGGATCCCTACGGAGTCAGTATACCCCAGTCATTTATTCTTTATAGTCTGCTGGAGGAAGATGGAGCAACATTAAAAGAAATAGGCAACAAGACTTTGATTGACAGCTCTTCGATGACCGTACTCGTTGATAAATTGGAAAAGGATGAACTTGTGGTCAGAAAACTTGACTCCCAGGACCGCCGCGCAATAAGGGTATTTATCACTGACAAGGGACGTGATATTGCCGAAAAGGTCAGCAAGATAGGGGTCGCTTTCAATTCACACTTATATGATCTGCTGGGAGAGGGCAATCAAAAGGAATTTACCCACGGCATAAACAATATAATAAACGGGTTGGAAAGCTAAAGATAATTATCAGTACGGCAGTGCCTCTAAAGGCACTGCCGTTTCGTTACTGGTAAAAAGTTGCACCAAAAAGATCAAATCAAAATACTATGCATACATAACAATGTAATTACATGACGGAAAAATTCGGAACCTAAGATGTTCAGGCTTACGAAATTAAAAGGGGATATGTAACTGAGCAAGAAGAACGCTTGGTGGTAAATATTTAGGATACTATTTTAGTAGACCGAAGTAGCGAAAAAATTCAATAAAAACGATTGACAGGACCTTGCTTGACGAGTACGAGTAAGTCCTTGTTTTTTATAAAGTAAATTGATTATCCATCCCGGGAAAAAATTTATAGGCAGAACTTCTTATATCTTGTAGAATGATAGACGTGAGGGTTAGGAATGATAATAGATATCATATGAGAGGAAGCAATTTGATGAACTTCGCTTTTACCAGGTCTTTGGCTGAGGAAATTAAGGAAGTCGACGCAATGTGCCGGGAAAGCCTGCAGACATGGTGGGATGATCTGGCTTCATTGCGGGATTGCCTGCAGAATGACAGAAGTTTTCGGCTGATGCCGCCAGTGGTGGTGTTGGCGTATAAATATCTGGATTTAGATCATACTTTGACGGTTGGCATGGCAGGCCTTTTTAAAACGTTGTATTTTGCCAATCTGATCCATAATCAGGTAATGGATGAAGAGGAAGGCCAGATAAATGATCAAAAACTGCAATTTACGATTTTGATCGGGGATTACATTTTTGGCCAGGTGCTTAAACTTTTACTGAGAATTGGTGCCGTTCAGGTTTTGGACAATCTGGCATTAATGATCTGCAGGATTAATGAAGGCATGGTTATGCAATACAAGTTAGGTGCAGAACAGCTGGATGTAATAAAAAGCGGCAATGCTGCAATTTATGAAACCGCTTTTTTAACTGCAGCCAGGCTGAAAATGCTTGATCAGAAAGCAATAGAGTTATATGGGCGTTTAGGTTTTAATATTGGCGTGGCTATTGAATTGCTGATGGTAGAAAATAATGATCAGGCAATACCTTATATTGAGACAAGCTCTGCATTGTTGGCTCAATTCGAAAGTATGAATGGATATCATGACAGCTGTCTGCAGGAATTACTGCAGGATTTGTCTAATCAAATCAAGGATTTGAATGTACCGGCAGTCAGGTATCAATAGATTAATCTGTCTTTAGGAGGAGCGTAATGGCCTATAAAGATTTGCACGAATTTATTTCTTTATTGGAAACCCGTGGAGAATTGGTGAGAATCAAGACACTGGTTGACCCGGAGCTTGAAATAACTGAGATAACCGACCGGGTCAGCAAAGCCTTCGGCCCGGCTTTATTATTTGAAAATGTCAAAGGATCTGATTTGCCGGTACTGATCAACGCCTATGGAACAACCCAGCGTATGGCCATGAGTCTGCAGGTTGAACAATTGGATGATATCGGTGAGGAGATCAGCAAACTGCTGCAAATCGCTGAAAATGTACCGACCACTTTGCTGGGCAAAGTAAAGCTGCTGCCGCAGTTGGCAGAATTGTCCTCTTTTTTCCCGCGTGTGGTCAAAAGCGGTTCCTGTCAGGAAGTTGTTTCCATGGAACCTGATCTCGACAAGTTGCCGATCTTAAAATGCTGGCCGCAGGATGCGGGCCGATTTATTACCTTGCCCCAGGTTTATACCCGCAACCCCCGTACGGGCAAACGTAATCTGGGTATGTACCGCCTGCAGGTTTATGATAAAAATACAACCGGTATGCACTGGCATATGCATCATGATGGAGCAGCCAATTACAGAGCTTCGAAAGAAATGGGCCGGGATATAATCGAAGTAGCCGTTGCTTTAGGCGGAGATCCGGCGATTGCATATGCGGCTACCGCTCCGCTGCCACCGGATATTGACGAATTGATCTTTGCGGGCTTTTTACGTAAAAAACCGGTTGACCTGGTGCGCTGCCGGACGATTGACATGGAAGTGCCGGCTGATGCGGAGATCGTTCTGGAAGGTTACGTTGATTTGGCTGAAAGTCGGCGGGAGGGACCGTTTGGTGATCATACCGGATATTATTCCCTGCCCGGCGATTATCCGGTTTTTCATATTAAATGTATCACCCGGCGCAAGGATGCTGTTTATCCTACGACAATTGTCGGTCAGCCACCGCAGGAGGATTGTTATCTGGCGCTGGCGACCGAAAGGATATTTCTGCCGCTGCTGAAGTTCCAGCTTCCGGAGATCATTGATATGCATCTGCCCATGGAAGGTGTTTTCCATAATTGCGTAATGGTTTCGATCAAAAAATCATTCCCCGGTCATGCCCGCAAAGTAATGAACTCCCTCTGGGGAATGGGACAAATGATGTTTGCCAAATACATCATCGTCGTTGACGAAGGTGTCAATGTACAGAATGCCTCGGAAGTCATGTGGAAAGTTTTTAATAATGCAGATCCCCGCCGGGATACCATGATTGTTGAAGGACCGCTGGATGTGCTGGATCATTCTGCCCCCCTGCCGCTTTATGGTTCCAAAATGGGCATTGATGCCACCCGTAAATGGCCTGAGGAAGGACATACGCGGGAATGGCCGGAAGATATCGTTATGAGTCCGGAAATAAAAGCGCTGGTGACTAAAAAGTGGAGTGAATACGGAATTGGATAAACTGAGCAAGTTTCTCACCATGGTTGATATCGAACACAGCTTGTTCGGCTTGCCGTTTGCGTATTTGGGGGCTTTTCTGGCGCTGATGGGGACTCCGAGCCTGGCTCAGTTCGGCTGGATCACACTGGCCATGGTCAGTGCACGCTCCGCTGCACTCTGCCTCAATCGTCTGATCGACCGCGAAATAGACCGCCGCAATCCGCGTACGACTGACTGGATCATGGCTTCCGGACAGCTTTCGGTCAAATGGGTGTGGATGCTGGTGTTTGCTTTTTTGGGATTGTTGTTTTATGCCGCGGCCAATCTTAATCCGCTGTGTTTTAAATTGGCTCCCCTGGCGGTTTTTGTGCTGTGGATATATTCATACACCAAACGCTTTACCTGGTGGTGCCATCTAATAATGGGATTGGCCATCGGGATCGGACCGGTGGGAGGATGGTTTGCCATCAGCGGAACTTTTGACTGGCAGCCTTTTGTGCTGGGGTTGGCAGTTGCTTTTTGGACAGCTGGTTTTGATACCATGTATGCATGTCAGGATATTGCCTTCGACCGGGCCAACCATCTTTTTTCGATTCCGGCCCGTTTCGGTGAAAACGGAGCACTTGTTTTTTCTGCCACATTTCATTTGCTGACGGTTGTATGCCTGGTTTTGACGGGCGTTATCTTAAGCTTGGGAATATGGTACTATGTGGGGACAGCTTTCACCGCAATCATTTTGACGTATGAACACATCATTGTCAGGCCCGGGCAATTGCAACGGGTGAATTTTGCATCATTCAAGATCAACCACTATGTGGGTCTGATTATTTTTGTTATGGCAGTTATTGACATTCTGAATTGATTATAACGGGAGGAAACCGGATGCCAAGATATATCGTGGCGGTTACCGGCGCCAGCGGTGTCATATATGGTGTGAGACTGACTGAAGAATTACTGAGCCGGGGTTATGAAGTGCATTTGGTCGTCAGCCAACCGGGCTGTTTGGTACTGAAACACGAAATGGGCTGGGAAATAGGAGAACGCCCGGAAGAAAGTCTACGACGATATTTTCCTCAGTCCGGTTTGTACTTATATAATAATGCCGATATTGCAGCCCGTCTGGCTAGCGGTTCTTTTATGACCGAGGGAATGGTAATCGTGCCTTGTACCATGTCGACGGTTGCTGCAGTAGCCAATGGATTGTCCAATAATCTAATCGAGCGCGCTGCTGATGTCATGCTGAAGGAACGTCGCCCACTGACGATCGTACCCAGGGAGACACCCTTGAGCGTCGTTCATCTGCGTAACATGCTCCACCTGGCTGAAATGGGCGCAGCCATCGTACCAGCCATGCCGGGTTTCTATCATCAACCCGGGAGCATTGATGAAATGGTGTCCTTTATGACCGGCAAAATACTGGATATGATGAGAATTCCCAATAATTCATTTCAACGTTATGAATAAACTGTTTATCCATTTACTTGGAATTTGTCAGGATAGACTTTATAATTATAATTACTTTCTGTTGTAAGGGGAACACAATGGCCAATTTTGAATTGTTCAATCATATATCAGAAGAACTTGATCAGGTTGAAGAACAGTTATTAAACAATATTCAAAGTGATCTGTCTGTTCTGGAAAATGCTTCTGCCCATCTGGTGAAAGCGGGGGGGAAAAGACTTCGCCCGGCTTTTGCCCTGTTGTCCGCTAAATTATTTTCTGCCTCTGTACAGGAGGTCATTCCGCTGGCAACAGCTTTGGAGCTTATTCATATGGCGACCCTGGTACATGATGATGTCATTGACAATTCATCACTGCGGCGGGGACAGGAAACCGTCAAAAGCGGCTGGGGCAATCGCATGTCCATATATGCTGGGAACTTTGTTTTTGCCAAATCCCTTTTGTTGGTGGAAAGCTATCACCGCAGTGATATTGTGGATGTGCTTGCCGATACCAGCATGCGTATTTGTGAGGGCGAAATACAGCAGATGGTAAGCTGCTACGATACGCAGCAAGGCTTAAAGGATTACCTGCGCCGGATTGAAAGGAAGACTGCTCTGCTGATTGCGGTCAGCTGTCAATTGGGGGCTATGGCCATGCATGCTGAGCCAGGAGAGATCACAGCTTTAAAACGCTACGGCTATTATCTTGGCATGGCTTTCCAGGTAACCGATGATATTCTGGATTTTACAGCATCGGAAGAAGTCCTGGGCAAACCCGTGGGCAGTGATATTCGCCAGGGGGTTATAACCCTGCCTTCCATTTATGCGATCAAGTTTGATCAGCGCGGCCAGGACTTGAAAACCCTGCTGTCCTCTCCGGAAAGCTGCCGGCAACGGGCTGAAGAAATAATTGATATTATTGTCCAGTCCGATGGGATTGCCTATGCCTATCAGGTGACCAAGAAATATGCAGATTTGGCGATCAGGCAACTGCAGCTTCTGCCTGATGTCCCGGTGCGCAAAGCATTGGCTGATTTAGCCTGCTTTATATCCGGCAGAGATTATTAAGGAGGCGTGTAGGTTGTTTTTGTCAGATTTAAGTCCTGATGACAAACAGACAATTATTGAACATCTGGAAGCACTGCGAAAATCAATGATAATTAGTGTACTGGCTATAATCATTGCCGCATTCGTCTGCTTTGCTTATAATGAACAGATTCTCGGTTTTATCATCACTCCTCTGAAAAGCCTTAATGAAAAACTGATTGTGACAGGTGTTACCGAAGCATTTTTTGTCAAACTGAAACTGGCTTTTTTTGCCGGGTTTTGTATCGCTTTTCCGGTCGTTGTTTTATCACTTTGGGGGTTTATCAAGCCGGCTCTCTATCCCGGTGAAAGAAAATATGTCTATATTTTGTTTCCCGTAACTTTGTTATTGTTCTGCGGCGGAGTCATTTTTGCCTATTTTGGTATATTGCCGTTGGTACTAAATTTCTTTATCTATATAGCAGGTTCCAACCTGGATACAATGTTCAAGGTGGATCAGTATGTTTCGTTTGTGATGGCTTTTACGATACCCTTTGGGCTGGTCTTTGAACTGCCAATCATCGTGTTTTTCCTGGCCAAAATGGGGCTGGTAACTTCCGAGGCGATGGCTCGGAACAGGAAATATGCCCTGCTGGTAATTTTTATCCTGGCTGCGGCTCTGACACCGGGACCGGATCCGATATCACAGATGATGATGGGGATACCGGTCTACATTCTCTATGAAATAAGTGTCCTGGTAGCGCGCTTCGCCCGGCCCAACGAAGAAAGAAAGACCAAAACAGGTCGTTTCAAGAAAAAATCCGATGTGGCGGAAACTGAAAGTACCAAGGATAAGGTCGATAGTACAAACGATCAGAAAAACGAATGAAACGATGAAAAAATTAAATAGTGAGAATCCCCTTGATTGGATTTAATGACCTGGTCAGGATTCTTTACAAAGTTCGCTAATGTTGTCATAATAACGAGAGAGACAAGTATAAACAAAGGTTCCTCCAGGCTGCATACGAATTATCATAAAGGGATAGTATTTGAGGAGGTTTTAATTTTGTTTGGATTGATTGGTAATTTTGGACCATGGGAACTTGTTCTTATTCTGGCCATCGTCCTGATCGTAGTTGGTCCGGGTAAATTACCCAAGGTGGGCGAATCAATGGGAAAAGCTTTGCAGAGTTTTAGGAAAGCCAAGGACGAGGAGTTCGACGAATTAGAGGAAAAGGACAAAAAATAGGTCTGACTACAGACCTGTTTTTATTAAGCAATGGAACATTTATATCCTATTTATTTGAATATAACCGGTAAAAACTGCCTTATTATCGGAGGAGGCCCGGTTGCTGAACGCAAGGCCGCCAGTTTGCTTGAATATGGAGCTTGTATAAAGATTGTCAGTCCTTTGGCTGAGAAAAATATCACTGATTGGGCTGACCAAAACTTTTTGAAGTGGTTTTCCAGAGAATTTGAAGCCAATGATCTGGATGACATTTTTATGGTCTTTATTGCCACTGACGATTACAGTTTGAACAAGGAAATTGCTGATTTGTGCAGGGGCAGAGGAATCATGGTCAATGCGGTGGACGATCCTCCTAATTGCGATTTCTTTGTTCCTTCGGTATTAAGGCGGGATTCTTTGGCCATTGCGATTTCAACTGAGGGCCGGAGTCCGCTTTTTGCTGCCCGGCTGCGCCGTCAACTGGAAAAGATAATAACCGAAGAATACGGGCAGTATGTTCAAATATTAGGTCAAATAAGAGAACAACTAAAAAAATCTTCTTTGGACATAAATCAACGCAGACAAATTCTGGAACAGATCGTCGATTCCGATTTACTTGACTTGTTGCTGGACGGACGACACGAAGAGGCAGAGGAGCGGATAAATCAATGTATGTCCTCCTGGCGGGGTTAAGTCATAGCACTGCCCCGGTTGAGATAAGAGAAAAATGCGCTTTCTCGGAAAAACAGTTGGAAAGTGCTTACAAGCATTTAACTGAATACGAAGAAATTGAAGGCCTGGTTATATTATCCACCTGCAACCGTACCGAAATATATGCAACGACCCGGGATATTCCAACCGGACAAAAGGTACTGAAGGATTTTTTGCTTGATTACTCCGGGCTGGCTGAAGAACAATACCAGGAGTATATGTATCAGCCTAATTGTTATGATGCAATAGCCCATCTTTTCCGGGTCAGTTCCGGTCTGGATTCGATGATCCTGGGCGAGACCCAGATACTGGGGCAGGTCAAAGATGCTTATGAGGCAGCAAGATACTATAATGCATCCGATTCGGTATTGAATGCCTTGTTTCAAAAAGCCCTTTATGTAGGGAAAAAAGTCAGAACTGACACTAAAATAGACCAGCATCCCGTCTCGGTTAGCTATGCGGCAGTCGATCTGGCTGAGCAGCGTCTGGGCAGCCTGCATGATAAAACCGTACTGGTAGTTGGCGCAGGAGAAACCGGCAAACTGACCACTCGTTATCTGATTTCTAATGGGATACACTCAGTCATTGTATCCAACCGTTCCTATGAAAAGGCGCTGGAAATGGCAGCTGTTTTTGAAGGACAAGCGATTCGCTTTGATCAGATTGCAGAAGAAATGAGCAATGCGGATATTGTAATAAGTTGTACCTCGGCCAATCACTGTGTAATCACGAAAGAAAACTGCGGAGATGCACTCAAAGCCCGGCAGGGACGTCCGATTATTTTTATTGACATTGCCGTACCCCGGGATGTGGATGCGGCTCTGCGGAATATTGATGGAGTCATGATTTATGACATCGATGATTTGCAGGATTTTGTAAATGCCAGTTATCAGGAGCGCCGCGAGGCCGCTATTGCGGCAGAAGAAATAATAACGGAAGAGATGGAAGAGTTCAATCAATGGCTGGCAATGCTTTATGTTGTCCCGGTTATTGCTTCCCTGAAAAATACCGGTGAAACGATCAAACAAAATGAGCTTAAGAGAGCTTTCAACCGTATGGGGAAAATTTCGGATCGTGATCAGGTTATTATTCAAAATATGGCTGCATCGATTGTAAACCAACTGCTGCGATCCCCGGTACTTAAAATGAAAGAAATGGCAGTCAGCAATCAGGGACACCTGTATGCTGAAGTGGTTAAAAAACTTTTCGATCTGGAAGTTGATTGTGAGGAAGAGGGAAATAATGCAGGTTTTAAGATTGGGAACTCGGGGCAGTAAACTGGCCTTATGGCAGGCGGAATACGTTGCCCGGGAATTATCCAGTCGTCTCGCTGGAGTGGATATACAGATCATAACCATCAAAACCAAAGGTGACAAAATATTGGATGTGCCCTTGGCTCAAATCGGAGACAAGGGTTTGTTTACCCGTGAAATTGAAAATGAACTGCTGGACGGCACAATTGATTTGGCTGTGCACAGTATGAAAGATCTGCCCTCACTTTTGGGTGAGGGTTTATGTTTAGGTGCGGTTATGCCCCGCGAAGATCCCCATGATGTATTTATATCAACCCGCCATCAAAGTCTGGCCAGTTTGCCTGCCGGAGCTACAATCGGGACTTCCAGCCTGCGTCGCGCAGCCCAACTGAAAAAAATTCGACCGGATATAAAGCTGGTAAATATGCGGGGCAATGTTGAAACCCGGATCAGAAAGATGGAAGAACAGGAATTGGACGGAATCATTCTGGCCTATGCCGGGGTCAAAAGACTGGGCTATGAGAATTTTATCAAAGAAATCATTGCTGAAGAAGACATTCTGCCTGCAGTTGGTCAGGGAGCTGTGGCCATCGAGCTGCGTGCAGATGATAAAGAAACCTACCGGCTTGTTCAAACTATTAATGACCATGACACCTGGCTCGAAACTACCGCCGAGCGTGCCTTTTTAGCCCGCCTCGAAGGAGGCTGTCAGGTACCGATTGCGTGTTTGGCCAAAAAGGAAGAACATCATTTGAAAATTAATGGTCTGGTTGCCTCGCTGGATGGCAGCCGGGTGTATAAAGCTTCATTGGAGTGCGGCTTTGATGATGTTGCGAGCAACGGCCGGCAGTTGGCCGAGCAATTGCTGGCCAGGGGAGCCGGTCAGATTTTGGATGAAATCAGATTACAGGGAGAATGATGATGGAGAAAAAGGGATTTGTATATCTGGTCGGCGCCGGTCCGGGTGACCCCGGGTTATTTACCATAAAAGGCAAAGAACTGCTGGAACGAGCTGAAGTGGTAGTATATGACCGCCTGGTTAGCCCGGATATAATCGCCTGGGCAAATCCGCAGGCGGAATTGATATACGTTGGTAAAGAGTCCAACCGCCATACCCTGAGTCAGGATGAAATCAATGCATTGCTGGCAGAGAAAGCTGCCCAGGGAAAAATGGTGGTCAGATTGAAAGGCGGAGATCCTTTTGTATTTGGCCGAGGCGGAGAGGAAGCATTATATGTCAGAGAACGCGGATTCGATTTTGCGGTCGTACCCGGTATCAGCTCTGCCATTGCGGTACCTGCTTATGCAGGCATTCCGGTAACGCATCGTGATGCAACGTCAAGTTTTGCAGTGATAACCGGACATGAAAAACCCGGCAAAGAAGTTAGCTCCATCAACTGGAAAATGATATCCACCGGGATTGGTACGCTGGTCTTCTTGATGGGAGTGGAAAACCTCGAGTATATTGTCAACAATCTCATGGAAAATGGCCGCAGTCCGGAAACCCCAGTAGCCTTGATCAGAAGAGGAACCATGTCAGACCAGGAAGTTGTCAGTGGCAGGCTGGATGATATTGTTGTCCGGGTGCATGAGGCTGGCTTGAAACCACCTGCCATCATTGTAGTGGGGGAAACGGTAAATCTACGCCGGGAACTGGGCTGGTGGGAAACTGGTCCGCTTTGGGGAAAGCGAATTGTGGTAACCAGATCCCGCCATCAGGCCAGCGTACTGGTCCAGAAAATAAGGGAACTGGGTGGTGAAGCGATCGAGTTTCCCACCATAGAAATCGCGGAAGAAGAGAATTTGGATAAGCTTTACCAGGCTTTTGAAAATATTGCATCAAATGATTGGATCATATTCACAAGTGTCAACGCAGTAGATATATTTTTCCGGGAATTAAAAAACCAGGGTCATGATATCCGCAGCCTGGCAGGAATAAAAATAGGCGCCATCGGCCCGGCAACTTCAGCACGCCTGCACAAATATGGATTGTTGATTGACCTGATGCCGGAAGAATACCTGGCGGAAGGAATAATCAAAGAATTGCAGACGATTGTTGTGCCCGGACAGAGAGTGCTTTTGCCCCGGGCCAGAGGAGCGCGCGACATATTGCCGCTTCAGTTGGGTAATTTAGGGGCAGAGGTGGAAGAAATATTTTTATATCAGGCAGTTGTTCCGCACAGTATCAACCGTGTGAACATTGAAGATTTGCTGGCACAAAAAATTGACTATATCACCTTTACCAGTTCTTCGACGGTTGCCAATTTTGTTGATATAATAGGCAATCAGCAGGCTGAAATGCTCAGCAGCCGGATAAAAGTTGCCTGTATCGGGCCGATCACGGCTGAAAAAGCACGCGAAATGGGGTTGAAAGTCGATATTATTGCCAGTGAATTTACCATAGATGGACTGCTGCAATCAATCCTGGCTGACATTGCCGACGGAATTTGATTAACTGGATTGCAGGAGAGCTTTCTCGGTTGTTTGACTGATAAATATGAAACGATACGGAGGTGTTTATATGGCTTACCCGATACAAAGAATGAGAAGGCTGCGGGCCAATGAAACACTGCGCGCCATGGTGAGAGAAACACACCTGACGGTTAATGACTTGATATATCCAATGTTCATTTTACCCGGCCGGGACAAGAAACAACCGATCCAGTCCATGCCCGGCGTATTTCAATATTCAGCAGATAAACTGACAGATGAGATCAGAGAAATAGTATCTTTGGGAATCCCTTCCGTACTTTTGTTTGGATTGCCCGAACATAAAGATGAGATGGGCAGTGAAGCCAGTGACCCGAACGGGTCTGTCCAACAAGCGGTAAAAATAATCAAGGATATCTGTCCGCAGATAATAGTGATAACCGATGTGTGCCTTTGCGAATATACCAGTCACGGCCACTGTGGGGTTTTAAAAGCTGATAAAACCGTCGATAATGACCGGACCCTCGATTTGCTGGCCCGGGAAGCACTCTCGCATGTTCAGGCCGGCTGCGACATGGTAGCGCCTTCGGACATGATGGACGGACGGATAGGGTATATAAGAAACAGTCTGGATCAGAACGGGTACGAAAACATTCCCATTATGTCATATGCGGCCAAATTTGCTTCCGGTTTTTATGGACCTTTTCGGGATGCGGCTGATTGTGCTCCGCAATTCGGAGACCGCCGCAGCTATCAGATGGATCCGGGCAATATGCTGGAGGCCATGCGTGAGGTTGAGCTGGATATTCAGGAGGGTGCTGATATCGTCATGGTAAAACCTGCCCTGGCCTATTTGGACGTTTTGAAAGAGATTAAAACCAGATTTGGCATGCCGACTGCTGCCTACAACGTCAGCGGCGAGTACAGTTTGATCAAAGCTGCAGCCGCCCAGGGATGGATCAATGAAGAAACGGTAATGATGGAAGTACTTACTGCCATTAAAAGGGCCGGTGCAGATTTAATCATTACCTATGCAGCCAAAGATGCCGCCCGGTTGCTATAAAATCCGGGAAACAGGGAGGGTCATATATGCTGGTTTCATGGAATACCACCAATCAATGCAATATGTTTTGTGATCATTGTTACCGCGATGCCGGAGCAAAGGCTAATGATGAACTCACGACTGCCGAAGCTAGAACGTTAATTGAGCAAATTAAAAAAGCCGGCTTTCAAATCATGATATTTAGTGGGGGAGAACCTTTGATGCGCCCTGACATATACGAACTGGGTGTTTATGCCCGTCAAGTGGGTCTAAGAGCTGTGCTGGGTACAAATGGTTCGCTAATTACGGCTGAAGTTGCCCGAAAATTAAAAAAAGCTGGGTTTATGGCCGCGGGTGTAAGTCTGGATAGTTTGGTTCCGCAAAAAAACAACGACTTCAGAAAGCTGGACAATGCCTACGACTTGACGGTTCAGGGCATGTTAAATTTGAAAGAAGCCGGAGTACCCTTTCAGATCCATACCACCGTGATGGACTGGAATGTGGCTGAACTTGAAGATATAACCGATTTTGCCGTGCAGATCGGAGCGATGGCTCATCATGTATTTTTCCTGGTTCCGACCGGTCGAGGTGCTGATATTGAAGAAGAAGCACTGCGGGTAGCTGAGTATGAAAAAACCCTGGCCCGTTTGATGGAAAAACAAAAACACGTGTCCATTGAAATAAAACCTACCTGTGCGCCGCAATTTATAAGGGTTGCTGACAAAAAGGGGATCAACACCCGCTTTTCCAAAGGATGTCTGGCAGGGATCAGCTACTGTATTATCAGTCCCAAAGGTGACGTACAGCCTTGTGCCTACATGAACATGCAATTAGGCAATGTCAGGGATATTCCTTTCGATAAAATATGGGCGGAAAATCCTGTTTTAAATGAGCTGAGAAGTATGCAGTACGACGGTAAATGCGGGATCTGTGACTACAAGGAGAGGTGCGGAGGATGCCGGGCGCGAGCCAATTATTATAATGGCAGCATCATGTCCGAAGACAGCTGGTGTCTTTACATGCCGCGCCATGAGGTTCAGGAAATATGAAGTTGGATCAGCTTGACCGTTCCATACTGGATTTTCTGCAGAATGAAATGCCGCTGAGCTGCCAGCCTTTCAAGGATATTGCTGATCAGTTGGCAGTAAGTGAAAATGAGGTTATCGAACGAATAGGCGCCATGAAAGAATCTGGTTTGATCCGGCGCATCGGCGGGATCATGAATTCGAAGCAGCTTGGTTATTTTTCGACTCTTTGTGCCATAACAGTGCCGGAAGAAAGAATTGAAGAAGTTGCGGAAATGATAAATAAGCTGGCGGGTGTAACCCATAATTACCTGCGTGATCATCACTTTAATATCTGGTTTACGCTCACTTCGCCTTCCCAAGCTGATATGGAAAAACAGCTCCAGGAACTGGAGCAGATCTGTGGCTTGCAGATACTGCCCATGCCAGCCCAAAAATTATATAAAATCAAGGTTTCTTTTGATATGGGAGATAAATTGTGATATATGATGATAAAAAAGATCAGCAGATTATTAAATTCCTCCAGGGCGATATACCGCTCCAATCTCATCCCCTAAAAAATCTTGCGGCTGATTTGCAGTTGTCTGAAGATGAAGTCCTGGAACGCATCAAAGACTTACAGGCCCGGGGTATCATGCGCAGATGGGGGGCGGTGCTCAGGCATCAAAAAGCCGGCTATGCCTACAATGCCATGGTAGCCTGGAAAGTTACGTCTGAGGAAGCTGATCATGCAGGTGAGACCATGGCAGCTTTTAATGAAATCAGTCACTGTTATCTGCGCGAGGTCAGCGCTGATTTTGGATACAATTTGTTTTCCATGGTACACGGTCGCAGCGACCAGGAACTTGGGAGTACAATCGACCGTATTGCTGAGATGACAGGCTTGAATGATTATGTTATCCTGAGGAGCATTCGGGAATTAAAAAAAGTTAGCATGCGCTTTTTCGATTAACACAAGACGTGTTCGGCATCAATTGTCGGCAGCGAATGGGGGAAATGCGATTGAAAACCACCAGATCAGAACAATTATATCAGCATGCACTTGAAGTTATGCCTGGCGGGGTAAACAGCCCGGTGCGTGCCTTTAAATCGGTGGGAATGGACCCGCTGATCATGAAAAGGGGCAGTGGGTGCAGGATCTACGACGAGGATAATAATGAATTTATCGATTATGTAGGTTCCTGGGGACCGCTCATTCTTGGGCACTGCAATCCAGCCGTTGTGGAAGCGATTATCGCCGCCGCTCAGGAAGGCAGCAGTTTTGGAGCGACCTGTGCCCGGGAAATTGAGCTGGCTGAAATGATTTGTAAAGCGTTTCCTTCCATTGATAAGGTGCGAATGGTAAACTCCGGCACTGAGGCTACCATGACTGCCATCAGATTGGCACGGGCTTATACCAGACGCAACAAGATCATAAAATTTGAAGGCTGTTATCACGGCCATGCCGATGCATTTCTACTTAAGGCAGGTTCAGGCATGCTTACTGCCGGCAGTCAGTCCAGCCCTGGCATACCCAAATCCATTACGGAGCATACCCTGCTATGCAAATACAATGACGTTGAGTCGGTAAAAAAGGCCTTTATGCAGTTTGGGCCTGATATTGCTGCAGTAATTATAGAACCAGTGGCAGGCAATATGGGTTTGATCCCGGCAGAAAAAGATTTTCTGGCGGCAGTGCGTGAAATGACCACTATGTATGGAAGCCTATTGATATTTGACGAAGTCATAACCGGCTTCCGGCTTTGTTATGGCGGAGTACAAAACCTGAACGGCATTACCCCGGATATAACCACGCTGGGCAAAATCATCGGCGGAGGGCTGCCGGTTGGAGCGTACGGGGGCAGAAGGGAAATAATGGACATGGTGGCCCCGCTGGGGGAAGTGTACCAGGCGGGAACGCTTTCCGGTAATCCGCTGGCCATGGCGGCCGGTATTGCAACATTGAAACAGCTGAATGACGACCAACTTTATGACCGCCTGGATGTGCTGGGACATTTGCTGGCCGGCAAAGTAAAAACTTTATTTGAAGCGCACGATCTGTATTATACAATCAAACGACTTGGTTCCATGTTCTGTGTTTTCTTTACCGAAGAAGATGTCTTCGACTATGAATCGGCCCAAAGCTGTGATACTGAACAATACGCTGTTTATTACCGTAATTTGTTAAATTGCGGAGTATATATACCGCCGTCACAATTTGAGGTTTCTTTCATTTCCAGTGCTCATGATCTTAAGGATATCGATTTGACGCTGGAAGCGATCGGGAAGGCTTTGGATATGATGAAATAGGGGGAGGCATTTTGCAGGAGAGTTTATACGACTGGGAATGGTTTGTACATAAATTCGAAGCCGTTAGCAGGATTGATTTAAGTGCATATAAAAGGCCGCAAATGGAAAGACGTATTAATAGTTTTATGAGAACTGCTCAGTGTGCTGATTACAAATCATTTGTCAGCCTGTTAGTGGCGGATGCTGGAATACTTCATAAATTTATTGAGTTTATAACCATAAATGTTTCGGAGTTTTTTCGTAATCCTGATCATTGGAAAGTTCTGGAGGAAGATATTATTCCACTGCTAATAAAACAGCGACCGCTGCTTAAAGTCTGGAGTGCGGGTTGTTCGACCGGGGAAGAGGCGTATTCTCTGGCCATGCTGTTTAAAGAAAAATATCCCGGACACGTTAAAAAGATCAAGGCCACTGATCTCGATCAGAAAGTCCTGCAAAAAGCGACGAGAGCTTTGTACACGAATAAAGTTGTCAAGACTTTGCCGTCGCTCTATTTTCACAGATATATGCAACCGGAGAGTGAGAATTTTAAAGTTGTTGACGAGATTACGGAAATGGTAGAGTTTGCACGTCATGATTTGCTTAGGGATCCGTATGAAACCGATTATGACCTTATCTTATGCCGCAATGTATTTATTTATTTGACGGAAGACAGCAAACAAAATTTATATCGCAAATTCTCAGCCTCGCTGCATCAAGGTGGAGTACTGTTTATCGGCAGTACCGAACAGATCTTCCAGGCTCTTGAGGTTGGGTTTCAATCGCGGGATACTTTTTTCTATCAAAAAATCTAGTATCTGACAGATAAGAATCAAAATGTTAATAAAAATTTCCTGGTTTTCAAGTGAAAAGCAGGAAATTGGACTTTTATATAGAAGATAATAACTTGTCTATGGCTTTTTGAGCTATCGGAGCTTTGCCGTTTTTTGCTTTTGATGCGCAATAAAACCCCGATTCTGTTTTGCCTCGACCGGCGAAATATCGGTGGTAATATATAAATTCTGGCGGTAACTTTGCCGTAGGCAACAGTAAATATATATTAATTCTCATGGGGGTGATGAAGAGAACTGTATGCTTTTGGGCAGTGATCTTACTTTAGAAAAACAGATTAACCAGTAGATGAAAAGGAGGAATGAACTTGAAGGTTCTAGTATGTGTTAAGCAAACATTTGACACAGAAGCCAAGATCGAGTTAAAAGATGGCAAAATTAACGATGCGGGTATAAACCTCATCATTAATCCCTATGATGAAGTTGCAGTTGAAGGTGCGATTCAATTAAAAGAAAAAGGCATCGCTACCGAAGTAGTTGTTGTTTCAGCTGGTGCCGACAAAGCCATGGATGCCATCCGTACAGCCCTTGCTATGGGCGCAGACCGCGGTATTTTAGTAAAACAGGACACTGCTGCCGATGAGTATGCTAGAGCAGTAGCCCTGGCCAATGCAATCAAAGCAGAAAGCCCGGATTTGGTTCTGGCTGGCCACGTAGCTTCCGATGATGGTTCTTCACAGGTTCCCACCCGTATTGCTGAAATTTTAGGCCTGCCGCATGTTAACGTTATAACCAGCGTTGAAATCGCTGGCGGCAAAGCCATCTGCACCAGTGAAGCAGACGGCGGTACTGCTGTAACCGAAGTTGCCATTCCGGCAGTTATTTCCAGCCAGGTAAGCTGGAATGAGCCCCGTTACCCTTCCATGAAGGGTATTATGCAAGCCAAAAAGAAACCGGTTGCTACTGTTGATGCAGTTGCAGTTGACAACAAGGTTAAAATAGTTGAATTCGGCCTGCCGGCTGGCAAGACTGCTGGTATCAAGATCGAAGAAGATCCGGATGTAGCAGCAGCCAAATTAGCTGACTGGATGAAGAATACCGTAAAAATAGAAGTAAAATAATTTATACCTGTGTATAAATAAAGGAGGGTAATAGATGGCTGGAACATGGGTTTTTGTTGATCAAAGAGATGGAAATATACGTAAAGTCACTTATGAAATGCTGTCCGAAGCCAAAAAATTTGGTGGAGAAGTAGCTGCCGTTGTATTTGGCAAGGGTGTTGAAGGTCTGGCCGGAGAATTTGCAAAATATGGTGCTGACAAGGTTTATGTAGCTGATGATGATATTTTTGCAGCTTATAATACCGGTGCTTTTGTAGCGCAAATCGTTGCCATGATCAAAGAATACAGCCCCAATGCTGTGCTGTTCGGTCATACCATGAACGGCCGGGACATGGCATCAAGACTGGCTCAGAAGCTGGATACTGGTCTGGCAACTGATGCTATTGCAGCCGAGATTTCAGATGGCAAAGGTATCTTTACCAGAGCAATCTATGCCGGCAAAGCGATTGCTAAAGTCGAAGTAGCTGGCAGCCCTGTACTGGCAACCATTCGTGCTGGTGTTTGGGAAGTTGTTGAAGCTGCTGGTGCAGGCGCAGTTGTGAAAGCTGCTGTAGCTGCAACTGCTGCTGATGTTTACCAGGTAGCCAAAGAGTTTATTCCCACCGTTTCTGCAAGACCTGAACTTACTGAAGCAGCCGTGGTTGTATCCGGCGGACGCGGATGTAAAGGTCCTGACGGAATCAAGGTCGTTGAACAGCTGGCTGACCTGCTGGGCGCTGCATTAGGCGGATCCCGTGCATCCATCGACTCCGGTTGGCTGGGACATGAACTCCAGGTTGGACAAACCGGTAAGGTTGTTTGCCCGGGTCTTTATGTAGCCTGCGGTATTTCAGGAGCCATTCAGCATCTGGCTGGTATGTCTTCTTCCAAATTCATCGCTGCGATCAATACCGATACAGAAGCTCCCATTTTTGGTGTTGCTGATTTCGGAGTGGTCGGCGACTTGTTCAAGGTAGTTCCGCTGCTTTGTGATGAGCTGAAGAAATAGTTAATAAATAAATGACTTCCGGATATGCTCTAGAGGTGTATCCGGAAGACTTTTATTGTGAAACAAAAAGGTTCCCGGGACCCGCAAGCAATCTTCGATTGCGTAAGTGGGTGGGGTTCTTATTGTTTAGACTGGTGATGAATTATCATTGGTAAGAAAAAATTGAGCATTGATTCTTATGTCACCGGAGACTCGGTGCAAACCGGGTTAAATT
>CAZRMB010000018.1:11640-18835 GCA_964600925.1 uncultured Syntrophomonas sp. | reverse complement strand
GGGCAAGGATTACCACCTGCGTCCTGAATAGCTTTTAAAACAAAACTTTTAACCCCTTCGACCCCCTGAGCTGGTTTCAGCATGGCCATTTGTCCCATATTTTCACTGCCTGCTCCCTTGGGTAAAACCGTTATTTTAAATTTTTCTCCGGGTACAATATGTATATGTATAACCGCAGGACTATTGTCTCCGGTATTGATTCGGTTTAAAGGATCTTTGACCATTGACTTGCGCAAATTTCCCGCCAGATAACCCTCACTGACGCCTTTATTTACTGCAGTCTCCAGATCTCCGCCCAACAGTTGAAGTTCTTGCCCTATTTCAAGATCAACTACAGTCAGGCCGGTATCCTGGCAGAGAGCCATATTTTCAGAAGCAGCCATCTCTGCGTTCTCCAAGCAAATCTCCAGGATCTTTCGAGCCCGGGGAGAGCTTTCCTTTTTTCCTGCATCAGCCAAAGCCGATTTGATATCTTCGGGCAGTCTGGTATTGGCTTCGATGACCATCTCCTTGACTGCCTGTCTGATTTCATCCACATTTATCTGCCGCATATTTTCACCTTTATTCCTGCTTGAATTTCTCATAGCCATATATGCAGGCTCCAATCGCTCCGTTAAACTGGGCCTGCGGCAACTGCATCACCTGTCGGCCGCTTTCCCTGGCAATAATATTTATCATCGCTTCATTCCGGGCTACCCCACCGGACACGACAATGACATCACTGGCGAGCCTTTCCAGCATCCCGGCAAAACGGCGATAAAGAGAATAATTGATCCCTGCCGCCAGTTCCGCCAAAGGAACCCCTTCAACGATTTTGCCGATCATTTCTGTTTCACCGAAAATGGCACAAGTAGAATTGAGTTCAACCGGATGCAGGCTGTAACCGGATAGCTCCTGCAAGCTAATCCCCAATACCGCAGCCATATTTTCCAGATAACGTCCGGAACTGGCTGCACAGCGGTCGTTGGTTAGGAAATCCACTGCCCGGCCGCCCCTGACCTTGACTATTTTGGTATCCTGTCCGCCGATATCCAACAGCGTAAAATCCTGATAACCGGTCTGGTAAACAGCGCCCTTGACATGGGCCTGGATCTCCGGCAGGTGGATTGCGCCCTCAACCTGGACACTCACCTTGCCGTAACCGGTGGCAACCATGTGCTGATGTCGCTTAAAGCCCAATTCTGACAGATCGATCCGTAAACTTCCCTGACCGGTTTTTCCGTAGGAACGATAAAACTCAATAGTATCAAAGCTAAGCTGAGCTGTGATATCAAAGTTATGCATCTCAATAATTTTTACATTGCGTGAACCTAAATCCAGCCCCAGCATTCTTTCACTCCTCGATTTTGACTGCGCTCCCGTAACTACCACAAATTTAATATTTCAGCATATTGATAAAGGCCTCTATGCGCATCTTGCTGCGGGCATCTACTTGACCGGGCTTGTCCCCTTCCATGGTCAGAATCGGCAGGTCGAGTTTTTCACGGAAAATAATGTCTTCGATCTGGCGGAAACAAAACGTCTGGGTATAATGAATGATTCCGTCAACCTGCCGCAGGCGGATTTGTTCCTTAATATCCTCCAGCCGGGCATAAGCTCCGTAAGGATATGTATACTGCTGATACTGATCGACCAGATTCTTACAATCAAAAGGCATGGAAAACTGTCGCTGGATTTCGTTATATACGACTCTTGCGTCCAAAGACTCGATAAACTGGTACAAATCAGTAAATATCGGTGGTACCCCGATATAGGCAAGTCTTACCTTCTGTTTAAAAGGCTTCCGCTTTTTTACCCCGGCAAGAAAATTCTTTAACTCTTCCGCATATTTTTGCGGATCACCGTTAAAATCACTGGAGGAAACCAGATAATAATGATTCTCCCAGCTAGTCAGCCGATTCTCCTGCCAGCTCAGGCGATCCAATTCCTGACACAACTGACGCACCGGCAGCAAATCCTGACGTACTTTTTCCACCTCGGCCCAGCTGACATCAAATATACGCATGAGTTTCTCAATTTCATGTTTTAGCATGTCCGCACTGCGGTCATAAGGGTATGCAAACGGAAAAATTGTAATTCCCCGCAATTGCATGGTCTCCATCAATGCCTGGGTATTGCTGCAATCTCCCTGCATGACGGCAATGACCGCTTCCGGTTCTGTCTGCAGGCAGGCGGTATACAGTCCCTTGATCCATCCGCAGCTATTACGCGGATAGCCGGCTTCTTCAGCCTTGTCCACCCACTGCCCGGCCAGATCAGAAGTAATAAATATATTGTTAAGATCAACCGGTATTTTCCCAGCGGCGAGAATAATCTCAACCGGTATGCTGGTCGTAAATCCAATGGTATTCATCGTTTTCCCCAAATCAATCAAGATAGACTCTTTCCACCTTCTGGATCATATTATTGTTTAAAAGCAAAGATCCGGCATGGAAAAAAGACTGATCATTTCCGCTGACATAAAATCTTCCATATCCCTGTGCCGCCGCACCCTGCATATCGTTCAGCTTTAAAATTTGTTCCAATTCCTGTATCGTACCAACAGCCGGATCAACCAGGGTCACTTCCGCTCCTGTAAAACCTGCAATGGCATCGGCCAGAAACGGATAATGGGTACATCCCATCACCAGCGTATCAATTCCTTTTTCCAACAATGGAGATATATACTCCTTAATCGCCGCATCCAATTCATCTCCGGAGAAAATACCGGCTTCGACCAAAGGAACAAAATGCGGGCACGCATTGGCAAATACCTGATAATCTCCCTGGGATATAATATGCTGACGATAGGAACCATTGTTGACACTGGCCTGCGTAGCGATAATTCCTATTTTTCCGTTGCGGGTAGCTTGAACAGCCGAAGCTGCCCCCGCTTTCACCACGCCCGTAATCGGTACGGGGCAGCTTTTCTCCATACTGGGCAACGTAACCGATGAGTGGGTTCCGCAGGCAACGACAATCGCTTTTACATCCTGCTTCAACAAAAATTCCACAATATCCTGGGCATATTGAAACAGCTCAGCCTGGCTCTTATTGCCATAAGGAAGATGAGCTGTATCACCAAAATATATAAAGTTTTCACCCGGCATCTGATTTAACAGTGATTTAACAACCGTCAGGCCACCGACGCCTGAATCAAAAATACCAATCGGTCTGGTATCATTCAAAATGCAACACCTCATATTTGTTTCTGCCACAATTCCTGGGGCGGTTGGATTCATCCTCCCGGAGGCACATGGGTTTCTGATCCAATTCATAAATACTGTATCACTTTTAAGCGTTATATTCCAGCATTGCAGATGATTCTTCTCATGCTTATTCTATGAGTTGAAATCGGGACGTATCGGTGCGGACAGATCAACATAACCGCCGATACTATCAACATTTTCCCCATTGATCATAAAAGTTATTTCCTGAACCGTCGGAAACTGTCCAAGTGTTTTGGCAACCGCATCTATCATAAGCTCCTCCTGGGATCGATCAGCTACCTGACGGGCTTCGGAACTCAGATCAACAATGCACAACCCATCCGGCTTCAGATTTATATCCAAAAGCCTGGTACCGGCAGGAAATACCTGGGCTGACTCCACATTTGCCGGTCCCTTTATCAATTCTTCCATCGTTTCCCTGGCAATCCCTTCTACTTTGGCAATATTGCGATCTTCTCTGATTAGTTTTTGTCCGCTGGCATCTGAAAAATATAGACTGACCTGCAGAGTTTCTCCCGGTATCATTTCACTGGATTCAATTTCTTTGGAATTGTCTTTATTGGCTTCCTGATCGGTCTGATCCTGAGCGCTTGGAAATTTCAATAATTCCTGCCATTCATTAATTGTACTCTGATCTGGCTTGCTGCATCCGCCGCTGAGAAGACAAATGCCCAGCAGGATGATAGCCAAAATCACTATAAATGTATTGCGCATCTTAAAACCTCCCCTAAATATTGCTGCTATAAGATTACGAGAGGAAATATTAATTTATGCATCAATATATTTGTGAGACGACCAAAACCAACTCCAACCTTGAAATATAAAGTGATATAAAAAAGCAATAAATAACTAAAACCCACTCAATCGGTGTATTGTAACACCTGATGGATGGGTTTAAAAACTCCAATTATTAAACTATTTTCATCATTACAGAAAATGCAATTAACTTTAGTTCTGCAATTCTGTATTGCTCATGCTCTTCTTTTCGTGTCTGACGATATTGATCAGATTGTCCTTGTTCAAATCATCGACCAGATAGAGTGACCCGCCGGCCTTATTGGACAACTTCTCCAGGAATATCCGATTTGATTCCACCCCAATACAGATAAAGCGTATCTTGGTATCTTTTAATTGGGCAGCAGCAGTGATCGCATCTGCTTTGGCATCCATGGTCCACAACGGTGTGTTGGGTATGCCATCCGTAATCAAAACCAGCAGAGGGTTACGCAGGCGGGTTGACTTGATCAGATTCAAAGCGGTCATAATACCGCTGGCCAAGGGAGTCAAACCGGCCGGATTAATGGTTGCCAAGCCCCTGCTTAATACCTTTTGATTGCGGGTAAATGGCACAACGACTTCACTGGAATGCTCCTGGAAGGTGACCACGGCAATTTTTTCCTTGCCGCTGAGCAGCAGATGCTCTGCCAGGAAACAGGCTGCCTGTCTTTTTTCTCCGGCCATACTGCCGCTGGAATCGATCAACAGACATATATCAATAGGTACGTAAGTTTTTTTGTCATAGAAATGCAGATCTTCTTTTTGCAGAGTAAAATGCTTGTCGCCGCGCAGAAAATTATTCTTTTTGGCCTGAATGACAGTTTGAGGCACAGCCAGATTACCCGACCAATTTTTATCCGAGTTGTTTACGGTACGATTATAATTAGTGAATTCCACCTGAGAGTTCTTGTTCTCGCTTTTGCCGAATTTGCGAAAACGGTTGGCTCCGCCGCCTGGAACCTTGCGCATATTGCGTCTGATCTCAGTTTCCAGTTCGATCCTGTGCTTAATGATATAATCATGCAGAATAACGCCGCGTTTACTAAGTTTGCGTCCAGTGAGGCCCGGCTCAATAATGCCTAATTCTTCAAGCTGTTCGACATAATGTTCCACGTCGCCCCACTTTTTTTTTTGGTATTCTACCCCTTTGCGTTTAAAAATGTTGGTAGAATAGCAATCCATCCAATCTTCAATTTCTTCCACTCCGCCGAATTTCTCGGCCAGCTTCATAATCAGCTCATTTACATTTTCTTTATCCGGCATCTGGGAAGCCATTTGCCCCTTAAACTTCTTCCAGGGCAATTTCATGTTGCCGGCAAAATTTTCTTCCTGCTTCTTTTCTTTGCCGTGGGAAATATTACGGACTTTGGCCAGTTTTACTTCCGAGGCCAATATAGCCGACTCGACCGCTTCGCCGATGATATATATCAAGGCATATTCATCACGGTTAAAGCGGGCCAGGACATGCACATGATCGAATCCTTCCTCACCTTCACTGTAAGGACTTACTTTTTCCTGAAAAAGATCATAGAGAAGGCCTTTGCCTCCATTTGTTGTTATATAGATCTTGTTGGCATACTCAGCCACAATTCTGAATCTCTCATCTTCAGCAAATTTGAGCTGTGGTTCTTCCTCCAGTAAATGATCTTCCAATGCCCAAAAAATACTTTTAGCCACAAACCGTGGGTCTATCTCGCCATCCTTATGATAGACATCAATATGAACGACCTGGTCCACGTCCACAAAATCAAGATAAGTCTTGCCGGCATCTTTATTGATAAGTATTTTTATCTGTCCTTTGATGACCTTTTCGGGCATACGGGCATGAGCCTTGCGACTAACCACAATGCTGTCACCAAGTCTGACGCCTTGATTCTGACCCAGATAAAGATTTAAATAATTGCCGACCGAAGTAGCCTTGCTGATGTTGCCGGAACCGTTATCCATAAGACTGTTACCTCATATTAACCTTCTTTAGGGGCAAGCGTCTTTTCTGTATTGATCAATTCATTGCGGCCAATATCCTTGAGCGGACGTCCTGCCGTATTGAAATATTCGGTATCCTCTTTCTTTTTCTCAGGATTATTCTTCTTGCTTTTGAAGTTGAGTATACCATCCCGCGAACCTCTGACATCAACATCGTTTATCATCTTGACCAAAGTATCGCCATCAACACGATGTTTCAAGACCTGCGGGATCATATGGGTAACGTCGCTGATCATGGCTTGATCCCGGTTCTTAATGGTGCTGTATAAAACCGCTCCCTGCTGCATGGCTTCAATTGCTCTGATACTTTCAAGGTTATGCTTGACATAAAGACGGGCGATATAATTACGTAAAAAATCAGGCAGATCAGCTTTTTCGTATTGATTGCCCCATTTGACGATATTTTGCCGGTGTAATTGGTCTTTATCATTAGGACTAAGACTAGCCGCTTCTTTATCTTTTTTGATTTTCTGGGAATGAGAATTTTCTTTCAGCATTTGAGACAATACATCCACTGATGTAGGCCGGCCCATATAACAAACCATGTCAAAACGGTCGGACAGCTGTCTTCTTATTTCTTCCAATGGACCTGGATCTTCATCCGGGTTGGAAGCCGCCCAGACCGAAACACTCACTTCAATGTCCACAACCGGCAATCCGGCTTCTTCTATCTGTAAATGACCCGGTTTGTTGCCCATTACATCCAGCAAAATATCAGTAATTTCAGGAGAAGTATCAGCCAGACGATTTATTTCATCAATAAAAATAATACCGCGATGCGCTTGCGGAATAATACCAGGCAGCAATTGTGCTTCCGGATGAGCCGTATCAGTCAGACGAGCCAGATCAATACTGCCAGCTATTGTACCGACCTTGGCAGAATGGGATATCTCCAAAAACGGCATGGGAACATCCTCTACTCCGATGGCAGCAACTTCTTCCTGACTCAAATTGCGATGATGCGGACAATGCGGATGTTCCGGATCACAATTATATACACAGTTTTTAATTCTGGTAATATTAGGGACGATACCCCGGGCTGCCCTCATAATGGTGGTCTTTCCCGTTCCTCTTAATCCTTCAGCATGAATATGAAGCGGCTCTCCAACCAATGTCGATACGATTGACATGGTAACCAAATCAAAAAGGGTCTCGTTTCCTTCATATCTTTCGAGCTTTGAAAATGGAATCATTTACATTCCTCCTATCTTACCAAGTTGCAA
>CAZRMB010000018.1:0-11540 GCA_964600925.1 uncultured Syntrophomonas sp. | reverse complement strand
ACAATCCATTGAATCAGTCCCACCCTTATTCACGCCCAGGTCAACTAAACACAAATGAAGTAAACCAGCCTCAGCAATAACTCCTTTCCTGCTCAATTATTAATAACGTAGTTTATCCCCTTATAACTATATACTAAATTGTGATTAATTTCTCTTGTTTATAATAATTTGTTGAAATAAGTGGATAATTTGTAGCTGTTTATTTAATTATTGGCCTATTTAAGGTACAATTAGTTTTTGTCATAAGATGAGGATAAGAAAGCATATCCAAAGCCCTTTAGCAGTTCCCTTCCATACCCATGAACTGCATTATTTATCGTCTGAAATGATTATTTTTTGTCCTGAGTGGTGGTTTTATTGAATATTCTTAAAACAGAACAATCTGCTTGTCCTGTTTAGCTGATCCCCAGTTTTTCGCGCAAATTTTTGGCCCGAGATCTGCTTAAGATGATGTTTTTTTGCGAAAATTCCATCTTCAGTAAATAAGAGCCTTCTCCAAAATTTATGATTTCCTTGATAAAATTCAAATTTACAATAAAAGCTTGATGAGCTCTAAAAAAATAGCTTTGGTCAAGACGATTCTCCAATTCGTTCAGCGTATAACTGCTAAGATAACCTTCATTCACAGTACTTATAAGCACCTTTTTGCCCTGACTTTCACAGAAAACAATATCTTCCGGTTTTAGCAGTACAACTTTCCCTTTTTCCCGTACCGGGAGCTTTTTGGCGTATTGTTCCTGATTTTTATATCTATCCAAAACATCTTCGATACGTTCTCTTAATTTATGATTGACCAATTCATCAATATAATGTCGATGGGCAATCTGCGCTTTGGTTCGTATAATCGTTTTCTCAATCCGATTTTGCTCAACCGGCTTGACAATATAATCGATTGCGCCAAGCTCATACGCATCTACCGCCATGTCCCTGTTCATGGTTATAAAAGCAAACAACGGCGGATTCTTAAGCTGAATCAATTTATTGGCTGTTTCAAAACCATTCATTTCAGACATTTTTATATCCAATAAAACCAGATCGATTTTCTTTTCCTGACAGAGCAATAAAGCGTCCAAGCCATTGACAGCCTCTCCGACGATTTCAACATCCTTTATATTCTCAAGGATATAGCGCTGTACGATTCTTTCCCGTTCATCATCATCCACTATCAATACTTTTACTTCCATCCTCTTACCTCACATATCTTTGCTTATAATTCTGGAAACACGGCACTGGTAATGGTATATTATATTTAATATATCTATTTTCTGTCCAAATAACAAATAATTTTTACCGAATTTGCCGTTTTCGTAACAAATTTAATTCGCTAACGCTCTCCCTGATCAGAATTTTCTTCAACAACTTGCAACACTTATGACATTATGTAATATTTGCCGAAAGGAGTATCTCCCATGCGTTACGAAGGAACTGTTTACCGCCCGCCCAGTGAAGCCAACAGCCTCTTGATTCAGGCTACTATCGGCTGTCCCCATAACAAGTGCAGTTTTTGTTCCATGTATAAAGAGTCTCGTTTTAAGATCAGACCAGTCGAGGAGATAAAAGAAGACCTGCTGGCAGCTCGTCAATACTATGGAGAATTCGTTGAGTCATTGTTTTTCCCTGACGGCAACACCATAATCATGAAAACAGCTCAGTTGATAGAAATTATTACTTATGCCCGGGAACTATTCCCCCATTTGCAGCGCATCACCGTATATGGGTCGGCCCGATTCGTAAACAAAAAAAGCGTTGAAGATCTGCAGCAATTAAAAGATGCAGGTTTGACCAGAATCCATACCGGAATGGAAAGCGGTGACGATGTGACACTGCAAAGTATCCACAAGGGAACAACTGCCGCCGAGATCATTGAAGCCGGTTTGAAACTAAAAAAAGTTGGAATCGATACCAGTGAATATTATCTGGTCGGGATTGGCGGCAAGGAAAGATGGCGTGAACATGCGCTGGAAAGCGCACGGGTATTGTCTGCTTTTTCCCCGGATTTCATCCGTTTGCGGACTTTTGTACCCGTACCGGGCACTCCCATTTATGATGACTATAAGCAGGGAAGCTTTAAACTGCTCAGCCCTCACGAAGCCCTGCAGGAAATCGGTCTGCTAATAAGCAATCTGCATTGTGAAGGCAGTTACGTGTTGAGTGACCATGTCTCAAATTATTGGAATATCTCAGGCCGTCTGCCGGATGACCGGGAGATAATGTTGGACGGCATCAAAACAGCCCTGGCCGTACCGGAAAACCGTTTTCGCCCGGCAGAAATCAGCCGGTTATAATGACAAAAAGGAGGACATTTGCATGAAGTCCTCCTTTTTCATAATTTTATAGAGTAACTATTGAGTATCTGTCCGGGCTTTGCCGGCCAAAGGCGGTACGATAAATATTTCGTTACCACGAAAATCAAAGTAATCGCTGAGCTTCCAATATACTCCCCGGCTCAGACGCGTATCGGCCACCCAGCGATAGCTTATATAAGGGACGTCATCTTCTATATATAATTGCAATTCATGATCCAGATCCATTTCCTGCAAATCGTGAAAAACCAGTTTCACCGGTTGTTCGTTTTCCTCTACGATACCAACTGCCAAAAAAGGAACATCTTCAACGATCAAAGGGTTACATTCCGAACCCATTTCAATAAAATAGCTGCCGTCCTCATCACGATTTATATTTCTGGCCAGGATTTGTAAAATATTGCGCCTGAACATTTCTGCCTCGCCAAAATACCATTTGCCATCCCGGGCAATTTTAATATCCTGATAGTCCTCCATGTTCTCCTCCTTACATGTTTCCCGCCATTTTCAAATGCAGGGAATTCATATATATCTTTTCTATTTCTTCATCATTTATTTCGTGATTACCCATCTTTAATCCTGCCAGACTGAATCCGTGTTTTTGGGCAATATTACGGAAATAGTGCACGGTTTCCAGAGAAAGCTTATTGCCGATGCTGATATCACGGCATTCACCCTCCAGCGCCAGGAGAACGGTTTCCGATAAGCAAGCCAGACTGATACCGTCCCGATAGCCCAGATTGGCTCCGAAACTTATTTCATCCGGATATTGTACCAGCCCGCCTTCCAATATTAAAACGTCTTCACGATCATATACAGAAGGATCAACATCGGACGGACGCGCTACATCACACACAACTGCTCCTGATTGAAGGTCATCAGCAAAAATTAAATATTCCGGTGAATTACTGGTTGCTATCACTAAATCGCATTCCGGAAGATCATCGTGAATACTTATACTAATTTTCACTGGACTTTCAATTTCCAGATAAGCACAGATTTCATTGATCAACCGCAAAGAAAACTCCTGGTTTTGCAAACTGTTAAGGTAAGTAAAGGCCTGATCGTCACTGCGGTTTCGCAAAATATTCATGACTCTTGAAAGCCACAGGCTCACGCCTTTCAATTCTCCGCTTTGCATCCGGCTGCAGGCATAAACGAAAATTTCATGGGTCAGCGATTGCAGACGGTTATTGCTGCTGGTGGGATGATCCGGATTGCCAAACAAATTCAATTGACATAATTTTTCTGAAAGCATCAATGCACAAGCCCGGCCAATGGAGCCGGTTGCGCCGACTACCCCGCCGCGGGCGGCAATTGTTTCTATATGCATCTTTTCTGCGCCCAGAAAAAGTGCCTCAACTCCCATAAGCGTTGTAAAACTGTTGCCGCTGGTTATGGCAACGTTCCTGCCGGTAACGGAACGGCCTCCTCTGGTTACAACGGAAGTCAGTGCTCCCAATCCAATCATTTCGGCACCCAAATCCCTGCCCATATCAACTGCCCGGGCAATCATATTCACCGTTTCTTCATGGGGCAACTGCATGATTTCACGACCTCCAAAGGGCACCCCGATCATCCAGCCTTCAACAATCGAGCCGTTTTTTGATCTGATGGCCGGCATGTGACAAACAATACCAGGATCTTTGGTAAGACTCTGCCAATGCAAAAAACGGTATAACTCATCACGACTCATGGAAGCAAATGAAGGGTTATTTAGCACAACATCTTCCGGTGCCGGATAGTGAATGATAAAAGCAAATTTATGATCGGACTTTTCTCCGGGTTTTAATACGGAATATTTGGTTTTGCGGCTTTGGGAACGATAATCCTGAATATCTGTCACCGGGCTCCGGTCACCAAGTAAATAACGGTAAAGCTTGCTGTAATCACGCCAACACATAATATGGCAACATACATCCAGCGCGGCAACCACCCGGTCGATCTCTTCATACGTTATGGTCAGAGCCGGTTCCAGTCGCAGAGTCATGGAATCATTCAGGAAAGGAGCCAGACGAATCCCATATACATTCAGGAGAAATCCGCTCAGTAAAGCCGTAAAGCCTCCCTGATCAGCCAGGAAAGCCATATCAAAAGAGCCGCAGTCATCCAATGCATGAAACTCCAGACCGACCATCAGTCCCTGACCTCTGACATCTTTTACTGACTGGGGATATTTATTCTGCAAATTTTTAATCTGTTCCAGCAAATAGTCGCCCTTTTGCCGAACTTCTTTGACCAGCGCCTGCTGATCCTGCATAAGTTTATTTAATACGGCAATGCCCACCGCACAGGTAACGCCGTTATTGGCAAAAGTAGAACTGTGCAGCATGGCAAAATCTTCATTCCAAACCCGGGGACTGCTCAGGCAAACTCCTAGGGGAAGTAGTCCTCCTCCCAGTGCTTTGGCCAGCAACAGCACATCCGGTTCAACATTGTCATGCTCACAGGCAAAAAGTTTACCGGTCCTTCCCAAACCAGTCTGGACTTCATCAACGATAAAAACTACCCCGTGTTCTTTGCAAAGGGATTGAACATCCTTCAGGTATCCGGGAGCAGCAACGATTATCCCGCCTTCTCCCTGTACCGGTTCAACCATAAATCCCGCTACATTTTCGGGATGATCCTGCAGCACCTTCTCCAAAGCTTTAATATCATTGTAGGGAATCCGCATAAAGCCCGGCGCAGGTGCCCGAAACGGAGTCTGATACGAGTCCTTGCCGGTCGCTGAAAGGGAGCCTAAGGTTTTTCCGTGAAAACTGTTACTGGTGGAAATAATGATCTCTCTGCCGGTGGCAGAACGGGCCAGTTTAATGGCTGCTTCAACCGCTTCTGTACCACTCTGGCAAAAAGTCGCATAGCAAAGATCACCCGGAGAACATTCGGCCAACATATTGGCCAGGCGCAGTGCCTCGCCAGGTAAAGAAGGCTGCACCAAACTGGGCAGACCACGCTTTTTCACATCTTCCAATGCCTCCCAGATAAAGGGCGGATTATAGCCAAACGGCACAGCACCGTATTGCGCAATAAAATCAAGATACCGTATGCCAGTTGAATCTGTTAACATGGTCCCCTCTCCATGAACATAGTCCTTATCAAGTTGAAAGGTTTCCAGTATATCTTTTAAATTGGGATTTAACAGATCCCTGCGAAAATCGGACATGGACTTCCTCCTCTTGTGCACATTCTTGTGCATTATTACGAGATACATTAATTCTATAGAACTATTTTGCAATGTCAAATCAGAAATATGTCCAAATGTCCTGAACAAACCCTGGCAAACCGCAATAAAATCCCGTATCACTTGAATTGTGACACGGGATTTGGATGGATCACATATTTTTATCTTGTGAAAATAACTAATATTCCCGTTTGTACATTCCCTCGATCATATCACTGTAATGCTCGAGGATGACTTTCTTTTTCAGCTTAAGCGTAGGGGTCATTTCAGCGTTTTCTTCTGTGAAGCTGTGATTAATTATCGTATACTGTTTGATCTGTTCAAATCCCTCCAGGGTCTCGTTAACCTGTCTGACATTTTCTGCAATCATTTTTTTCAGAATCGGCTGGTCAATGAAATCCTGACCTGCTCCGATACAAACCTGAGCGCCCTGCATTTCAGTGTAGATCAGTTGACTGCGGTCATAGATGATATTCTGTTTCTCATACAATTCAATAAAATAGGCAAAGCTGGGAACAATCAAAGCGCTGATCACATTTCGTTCGTCACCCAGAACGAAAATTTGTTCCACTACCAGACTGGTAGTAAACTTCGATTCAAGCTTGTATGGCGCAACATTCTTGCCGGTCGCCAGACATATGATGGCTTTTTTACGGTCCACAATTCTGTAATATCCGTCGTCATCCATGGTGGCCAGGTCACCGGTTTTAAACCAGCCGTCTTCGGTAAATGCGGCGGCATCTTCTTCCGGCTTGTTAAGATAACCGATAAACAATCCGCCTCGAACTTCCAACTCCCCATCCTCAGCTAAACGGCAATTGGACCCATTGGCTTCCGGGCCAACACTGCCCGGTTTGGCTGCATACATCGGGTTATAGTTGGTAGCACTGCAGGTCTCGGTTGAACCGTAACCTTCCAGCACTGGAATTCCCATCACATAGAAAAATCTCAGCAGTTTGGGATCGATCCCTGCGCTGGCGGAAAACGAAAAGCGAAAACGGCTTCCAAACAATGATCTCACCTTGGCAAAGAGTTTATCAGCTACTTTAAATTTCATGCGCAAGCCGCTCGGCAGTCTGGACTCAAGATTGTAATCTTGCCGCATATTATAGCGACCATATTCATCCATCCTGTAGGCCAGAGCTTCCTCGCCGACACTGTAAGCCCAGTCGAACATTTTTTTCTTGGTCGGGCTGGCAGCCATCATCTGGTTGAATTGGGCATAAATTTTTTCGTAGAGTCGGGGTACACAGGAAAACCAGGTGGGGTTGTATTTCTGTAAATCATTCATCAGTGTAGCCGCACTATCCGCATAAGCAATTGTAGCTCCCCGATAAATGGCCAGCCATTGTGAACACATGCGATCAAAAATATGGGAAAGAGGCAGGAAAGAAAGGACCAAATCCCGCTCATCAAGAGGATGACCCGCCTGCACAAAATACTTGTGTGTTCCGTCAACTCTCTCGCTGAGACTGTTGTGGGTCAGGATAACTCCCTTGCCGGCCCCGGTTGTGCCGGAAGTATAAAGGATCGTAGCCCAATCTCCCAGGACAATGCTTTGCCATATTTTTTCATATTCCTGATAATTGGCCTTCATGTACTCATTGCCGATTTCAATTAATTCGCCAAGACCCATAACACGTTTATCAGAGGAACGGTAATTCATATCCAAAAGAATGATTTTCTCCAGACTGGGCATTTCATTCCATCCGCTTAATACTTTATCCAGGATTTGCTGGCTTCCAGCGTAAAAAAAACGGCACTCGGAGTCGTTGACAATATACTTGACTTCATTTAACGAAAGGGTGGGGAAAATGGTTACCAATACACCACCGCTGCTTATCGTAGCTACATCTGCATGGGTCCAATAGGGACTGTTGGTTGACATCATGGCGACCCGCTGCCGTTTTTCGAGGCCCATGCTCAGAAGTCCGCCTGCTATCCCTTCAACGCGACGCTGCATTTCTTTCCAGGTAAACTGACCGTTGTTGTCACCGTGGTAAAGGTCAGCATTGAACATCTGGGCCACTCCGTCCGGCAAAGAACTGGCAGTATGATAGAAACCCTGGCTCATCGTGCTTTTTGGTAAATGCTGAAAAATGATAATCCACTCCTTTTGTTAAATTTCGCATGCCAAATATCTTAATATTAATTAATTTTTATTATAGCATTTTATTAAAATCTTTAATATCTTTTGCAAAATATTTAAACAAAAGGAGAATATTCTGTCGCATCCTATTAAATGCTGCGTCAAAATATTCTCCCTGCCTGTTTTTATTTTTTTACCGTAATTTGCTGATTGTTTCAATCAATATAGCTTTTATACCTGTAAATACTTCGCTTCCATTTCCACGGTTACAGGCTCATTGCTGGTCAATCTCTTGGCCAAACCGTATATTTTGTTTAATTCATAACTGAAGAAATAGCGGCATGTGTAAATTTTGCTCTCGTAAAAGAGCCGGTCATTTTCCAACAATGCCGAACTGCCTTGCTGCAGACTGTTACTGGCGGTAATCGCTTGCAGCAGCCATTGCCAGGCGATTGTTATCAGACTGAACATTTCCAGATACAACACGCCATCGGCTAAAAATTCTTCCATTTTGCCCTGGGCAGATAATTCCAGCAAATGAGATGTCACTACGCGCAGCTCATTGATTGATTGCAGCAACTGATCTGCCATCCCCTGCAGATTATTAAGTTTATATGCCGCTTCAATCGTGTCAAGCAGCTCAGCCACAAAATACTGCATGGCTTTGCCGTTGCCCAGACTGATCTTGCGGCCCAGAATATCCTGACCCTGGATTCCCGTAGTTCCTTCGTGAATAGGATCGATGCGAATATCACGGAAATACTGCTCCACGGGGAAATCCTGGCAATAACCGTAACCACCCAAGCACTGGATGGCAGCACTGGTTGCCAAAATCCCTGCTTCAGCAGGAAATGTTTTCACCACCGGAACCAGCAATTCAACCAGCAACGAGTATTTTTCTCTTTCTTCTTCCGGTAATACCTTGATCAAATCGAGATATTTGCTGACCTGCAACGCCAGGGACAATCCGCCTTCAGAAATTGACTTTTGCATCAGCAGCATACGTTTGATATCAGGATGTTCAATGAGCGGAACCATTGGCAGGCTCTGGTCTTTTTCACTTAATTTGCGCCCTTGCTTTCTCTGACTGCAGTATTCAAGAGCCGCATAGTAAGCTGCCGTTGATTTCGCAACCGCACCGATACCCACATTAATGCGTTCTTCGTTCATCATCTGGAACATATAACCCAAACCCCGTCCCGGCTTACCTACCAGATAACCATGGCAGTCGTTGTTTTCGCCCATGGTAAGCTGACAGATGGGACAGCCTCTGTAACCTAATTTGTGTTCGATTCCGTCGCAGCTCAAATCGTTGTATTCCTGTTTGCCTTCTTTATTTATACGATATTTGGGCACGACAAACAAAGAGATACCTTTGGCTCCAGCGGGTGCTCCCTGAATTCTGGCCAGCATCATATTGACAGTGTTCTCCACCGCATCCGTATCAGCTCCGGAAATAAACATTTTTTTGCCTTTTATCAGATAATAGCCCTGGTCTGTTGTCTGCGCACTGGTCGTAAGATCTCCCAGCGAACTGCCTATGTCAGGTTCGGTCAGAGCCATCGTCCCCTGCCATTTGCCCGTACAGAGTTTTTCCAGATATTTTTCTTTGATTTCCGGTGACGCAAATTCGCGGATCAAATTAGCCGCCCCGGCGGTCAACTGCGCGTATGCTCCCAGCGCATAATTGGAAGCTGAAAATACAAACCAACATAAGAATTTGATCATATTGGGCAGCTGTTGTCCTCCGTCAGCATAATCCCAATCTGCATTCAACCATCCTCCCTGTCCGCATTCGTCCAAAAAGGCACGTACGGCAGGATGTACTTTTGCTTGTGAATCCTCATAACGGGGAGGGTTTTTGTCCATTTCCTGAAATACCGGATACATCATGTCACTGCCCATTTTCATTACTGTGTCAATGACCATATTGAATGTATCCGCACTATGATCATTAAAATAATCGTATTGAGTCAGGGAATTAACATCAAATACCTCTTCCAACAGGAATCTGATATCTTTTCTGTTCGCAAAGCGCTCTGCCACTTGAATTACTTCCTTTCTTTTCCGGATCGAATCTTGATGGGTCAATATTTTGAAATATGGTCCTCCTTTTAATTCTTTACCGAATAATTACTGATAATATAGAGTTGCAAAACCCATACCACATTTAAGTTATATCATTTTTCGTTCGCGAATGCAGTAATATTGGCATTCCGTGATTACGCAAGTATTTCAGCAATAACTGTGCACATTTGGAATCCGCTACAATATGTAACACCATTTCAGTATTCAATTAGAAAAGCATTCGTTAAACGTCTTAATCCAGACCCAATTCGATCCCTCGTTACACTTTGTAATATTCTGTGTTATACTGAAACAAAATTAATCAAACCGTTCCGATAGCAAATCCATAAGCGGAGGCTTTTGATAATGGCAGACAATAATGTGGTTAATAATTTACGTTCAGAAATGATAGACCTCCTCCATCCAGAGAATAAAAGTACCGTTCCCTGGAAAGAAGTAAAAAAGCTATGGCAGGAACTGCATAATGATCCGACCTTACGTACGGGATTGCGACCGGAAATCTATGACTCCTGGGAACGCAGTTACCAATACAGGGTGGATCGCAATATGCGGGAAATATTACATGTTTGTTCAGATTCGGAGTTCGACCGGGCCAAGGCCAACTCTGAATATCTGATGGAAATCGCCATCCCGGTTATGGAACGTTTATCGGAATTCGTGAAAGGGACCGGATTTCTGGTAGCCTTAAATGATGCCAACTGTATCAATTTGATCAACTACGGTGACCAGGAAACGCTGGACTGGTCCAGACGCACCAATCTGGTTGAAGGCACGATCTGGACGGAAGAAATTGCCGGTACCAACAGCGTTCCCATTTGCATTTCCCAGGTAAAGCCGATTTCGGTTTATTCTTATGAACACTTTTGTTTGTATGCCATAACTGCAGCCTCGTCCTTTGCACCCATTGTTGATAACGGCAAAGTAATCGGCTGCATCGGTATGGTTGCTCCTTATCAGAGAGTAAGCCATCATACCCTGGGTATGGCGGTTGCCGCTGCTGATCACATTCAATCGAAACTGGTTTTGAACCGCGTTTCCAAATATCAGCAAGTTATCACTGACTCCATGTCGGATGGGGTGATGGTCGTTGATTTAAACGGTTCGATCACCTATATGAACAATAAATGTTCCAAAATTTTGGGCTTTGGCTCTGCCAATATGGTCGGATCAAATATCCATGATCTTTTTGGTCAGAATCCCGAAAACCAGTTTTTCATTAATATTGTTAACCAGGGCAGGATGGTAACGGATGATTTGATCATCCTACATAATGGCAAGAATCAAATCCGCTTTCATATCACCTGTACACCGCTACATAGTTCCAATCTTGCTGACACCGGTTCAGTAATTATCGTACGTGAGAGTGAACGAATCAACAACATTGTCGGGAAATGGATCGGCCGTGGCGCACAAATGATATTTGACGATGTAATTGGGAGCAATCCAAAATTCAAAGATGTTGTCAAGGTCGCGCGCACAACCGCCCAGTCCAATTCCAACGTATTGCTGATGGGTGAAAGCGGCACCGGCAAAGATATCGTTGCCCAGGCGATGCATAATGAAAGCCCCCGTCAAAACAATCCATTTGTAGCCATCAACTGTGCTGCCCTGCCCCGCGAACTGATCGCCAGTGAATTGTTCGGTTACGAGGAAGGTGCTTTTACTGGTGCCAAAAAGGGCGGCAGTATCGGAAAATTCGAACTGGCCAATCAGGGTACTTTGTTTTTGGATGAAATTGCCGATATGCCGCTGGATCTGCAATCGACTTTATTACGGGTGCTGGAGGAAAAAAGCGTTATGCGTCTGGGCGGTAATCAGGTGATTCCAGTCAATGTCAGAATTATGGCTGCCACCAATAAAAATCTGGAAGATGAGATTA
>CAZRMB010000017.1:17863-18938 GCA_964600925.1 uncultured Syntrophomonas sp. | reverse complement strand
TGAAATACGAGCGGGTACACATCGGAGAGCCACTGTTTGACCAGGAAGTAATTTAGTACGATGCCTTCTTTAACGTGAAGGGGAACTTCAGCCATCAAGGGAGTATTTATCTCCAGCAGCTCGTCCGAGAATTCCATTCCACCGGGGAGGTACATTGCAGCGATGAAGCGGTTCAGGTCATCCTCCGATTTGCTTTCCTGGTAATCAGAAAAGCAGCTGTCGGCAAAAATGAACCGCCCGAACTGAAACTTTTTCAGCTTATCCAATGGGGCATAAAAGCGGGCATCTCCCACGTTTATTTCCGGAATGATGAATTTGTTGTGCGGTTTGATATCCTGTACCCATTCAAACCCCTGGGAGAGTTCCCATAGCTGGTATTGGGCCAGTTTTTTAAGTATGGAGCTGCTGATCCCGGTTACCTGGTGCAGGAATTCAAAGTCGTCGAGCGACTGATCCTGCACGTGGGCAATGGCGATGAGCTGTGACGGAGTCAGATCCGACCAGCTTTCAGGGAATATTCCATGCATGGTCCGCGTTACCGGAAGAAAGGGGACAGGGCGATATTTTATATCAATGGTTCTCACGCCCAGAATGTCTTTTTGCCGGAGTTATCGCGGTTAAAGATTGATCCGCTTTGGGTGGAGTAATCTTCCCAGTCTTCCAGATTGTCGGCCATGTAGGTTTTCAGCATCTCAAGGTAAGCTTTCCCCATGTTGCGGGCCCTGGCCACCAGCAGGGCGATTCGTTCAGCCGTTGCGGGGGTGATCTGCCGGCTATCCTGGGTGCTTGGCATGGTACTTTGGAAGTAAAGGCCCTTTTCGGTAAGGTCAGCCCCCGATTCCTCCATCAGCAGTGCCGCGCTAAGAAATGCGAGCGGGGTGCGGATATAGGGCAGCACGGCCACTACTTGGGCAGGGATGACCTCCGTGATCATTCCTGTTTTGATCAGGTCATAGACATCGGTTCCAAGGAGTGGTTTGATCTCGGTATCCTCGATGAACCTGATGTGTGGCTGCAGGCGCAGGAAGGTAAGCCGGCTGTTATTGATGAAATAAATATTCGAAAAGGCAACTGC
>CAZRMB010000017.1:13705-17763 GCA_964600925.1 uncultured Syntrophomonas sp. | reverse complement strand
CCCAGGTGAACAATGGAATGCTGAACCTTTCCGAGAAGGGTAGCGGTTGCGATTTGCGCGGCATTAGGGTTTTCATAGGGATATTCTTCATAGAACTCGCACATTTCATCATACATGTTGGTCCCAAGAAGGGGTTTTATGTATGCCATTTCAGCATTCAGCAGGTGTGGTTTTAGACGGTTGAAGTCATTGGCCGCGCCAACGCTCAGAACAGCTTTGATTTCTTCGGTGGATCCTATCAGCATAATGGTAGTTTTTTAGGAGAGTACCTTGGTTGTTCCTGCCCCTGTGTCCAGGGTGGTAAGCAGGGTGTTACGGAAACGGAGTTCAATATCTTCGGCCATTCCGTTAAACCGGAGGTATGCCTCCAGCGGGTCGAGGATGTTCTGACGGTCGATCCAGGCATTGGCAATATTCACCAGGAAAGCTTCACGGATGTTGCTTCCACCCTGGTTGCCGGCATAAGTGCCACCGGGCATCCCGGCCCCCATAACATTGGGGTTGATCATCAGGGAGAAAAGGATTTCACTGTTGGCCGCGGCAGAAGTGATCAGGTTCTGATCGTTCTGGAGCTTGTTCTGAATGGGCTCAATGATCCACTGTTCTTCCGCCTTCCCATTCGACGGGTTGATTTCGTAGAACGTGAAGATTGGTTTTTCAGCGTTATCGGGTCCGCAAAGGTTATCTTCGATAGAGTCCATGTAATCGCTGATGGCCGTCTGGCGCTCAGTAATGGTTTTGAATTCCGTGGCCGGGAATTTCTTATCCCAGAAAGCATAGGGGATTTTCACATGGAACTTCCATGATATCTGATTGGCAAAAGCCTTTTTAAGAAAGAGGGGAACCGAGTGGGCCACGTCGATCCATCCGGCTTCATAGGCGCTGTACCAGATCGGAGTTGAATAATATTCGTTGTTTGACCAGGAATCCCTGACAACATAGACGAAGGACTTGCCCTTGATTTTTTTGTCTTTTTTCAGTTGTTCCAGGTGGAAGGCGGGGTCATATTCATCCAGGCAGGGTATCACCATGCTTTCTGCAGCATCCGAAGGCGTATCGGGCCATTTGCCTGATACTATGCAATTGTCGATGATCCCGGTGCTATTGGCCACCGACAGCCGGCAGTAACGTGCATTGATGGTGTTGATGCCAACCATCTTCGATCCGTCGGCACTTGGGATCAGCTGCACGAAGGCGGGACCGAACTTCAGGTAATCCCTCAGTGCTTTTTCCAGGTACCGCCGTACCATTCTTCCATTGACAAAAAGCCGGAGTTTAGGATCATTGACAACATCGAAAGTTTCATTCCCGCGGGTATCAAACCCGGTAATCCTTACGGGGTAAATCCCCTGTCCAATTGTCAGGTTCCTCAGGTAACGCAGGCCGGTATTCAGCACACTGATTTTACCCATGGTGTTTATGGCCGTATCAGGGAAATTATTCCCGGTTCCCCAGTCGGCAATCTCGATATCTCCCACGTATGTTTTATCAGGATCTGCCTGCGTAGGGGAAGAAACATTTTTAGGTTTTCCGGTTGGTGTTCCGGTGGTTACGGCAAAGTAGTTTTTCCCGAATCCAAGAAGGGGCACGCCGTCGCGGTTAAATTGAAGATCAGCCATTACAATATCACTTTTTTGCCGTTCCACTCCACTATGCTGTCAATGTCTACAGCGTGAACGTGTCCCGATTGGTTTAACTTACTGTCTACGGGTTTTACCCCGCGCATCCGGTTGTTTGCAACATGAAACGGAAGGCCCGAAGCCACAGCGATGGGGATGAATACCAGGTCACCGTTTTTCTTTATGAATTTAATTGAGAAAGTGGATGGATCCCCTTTGGGGGTTTCCTTGATATCGTATTCCCGAAGAGCCAGGTTCCGCCGTATTGTTACTTTTTCATCTGTCACAATTTTAATTGTTAACTGTTAAGTAAAAACGAAAGTAAAGCGAAGCTTTAACGGCAGAAAGGACAGCGATATAATGGGCATAAAGAAGGGGAAACAAGGTCAGGCTCACTCCGGTTCGACCAAAAAAAGGGGATCCCGCCGCAGGCGGGACCCCTTTTCGGAAGAAGATCAAAACTTGATCTGGCTTTCTACCTCTGCGATCTTTACCTGCAGTGTCAAGCGGATCTCATCGAGTACACGGGCGACTACCGGGGTGTTTGAGGTTTTAAACTCCCGGCCTGAGGTAACATCGCGAAGGACGATCTGGGTGCTCATCCCATCGGTTCCGATCTTGAAGGTCTGCAATCCCCTGAATGATTCCTGCAGTTTACGCAGTTTTTCAATCAGCATGCTCAGGTCTTCCACCCGGGAGATGCGCTCTTCCAGCGAAAGTTCCGGCTGCGGCTCCGGTTTCTGAATCTGTGCTTCAGCCTGGGAAGAGGCTTCTGCTGATTCGTTCTTCACTACCTGCATTGGAGCAGTTTCTTCACTCACGGTTTCGTTGATTTTCTTGGCTGTGTTTGCCATAAAGTTTTACCCCTGCCCTGGGGATTTATATTGGCATCTGGCTCGCCGGTTATTCAATAATTACGCTGCCATCACCATTGAGCTGCCACGGATAAGGTCAATTGCGCATCAATCTGAGATGGCCGGGGGTGCATGTCAGTTTTTCGTTGTGTTCACCTGGATCAAATGTTCATTGATAATGAACACGGCGTAAAACTGAACGCATCCGAAGGATTCGGGCAGCGCCCGAACCCCTTGACCATTCCGTGGAGCGATCAATAACTTTGCTGCGGAATTAGAGAATAGGCTTTCTCTGACATTGGCGAAAAAAATAGCCGTCCGGCCATGTGGGCCGAACGGCAGTAGTGAGAAGAATCGTTCAGTAGGCGAAGATCAGCCTTGACATGTCAGGCTTTTCATGCGTCCTTTTCTGAAATATCAGGCTGTTGATGGCATTGAGTTCCCTGATGACGGGTTTTCCACGGTAATCCGGTCCGACTGACCATGTTGCATGGAAGATATCATTGCGTGCGTCATACCAGGCTATTTCTCCGGTAAGTCCGTTCAGGCAAAGGTTCAGAAGAGCCATCCTTACCATGGTGATATCGGGGTCTGCTCCGTAAAGTCGCAATGCCCTGTTAAACCGTGCAGCGGCCAGAAGTTTCCGGCCGCTTCTACAGTGATAATCGGCTATGCGCATATTCACGGTATCCGCGCTGAACAGTCCGGGCAACATGTCGTAAATATGCTGTGGTGTCATGACGTAGTCATTGCGGACATATTTGCCATAGAATTCACCCAGCACATCATTTAATCCGGATCCGTCTCCGGTGATATCGATGACCAGGGAGAAATAGGTTTCCATGAATTGAAAACGCTGCTGACGCTCAAAAGAAGAAACAGGCATATCCCTTAGGTTTTCAATTCCGGAGTTCAGTGTTATGGAAGCTTCCAGGAATGAGGGAAAAGCCAGGCTGACCCCGGTTGGGGTGGCCAGCCTGAGCATGTTCTGAGTAAATGACTGGATCTTCATGGTCACGATGCCAGTTGCGGTTTAATCCGGCGTGTTTCTACCTCTTCAGATCCCCACATCGAACGAATTTCATCCAGGGAAAACTGTTTACCATTACGCTTGCGGTAGTCTCCGTATTGCCAGTACCAGGCCAGCTTATTGGGAGAGAATTTGAATCCCTTTTGTTTGAGGTCGTCTTTGACTGCCCGGGTATTGCCGGTGATCCAGATCCAGCTTCCGATAATCTCGATGAGTACATCCTCCAGGAATATGATTTCCATCAGTTTTGTGCGGATCTCCTCGGAAACAAAGTGTTCCCATGAGCGCCGTCTATCGGAGAAAGTAGGATTGTTGTTGATCAGTGTTTTGCTCAGCAGGTCATATTCATTGTTGATCTCCTGCATGTCGGAAGTTGATCCACCTTTATCGGGGTGATGCAGCATGGCGAGCCTGCGGTACTCCGACCGCAGCTCGCCCAATGTGTTGATATTATGAAACCATTTCATCTGAATCGGGATTTAAGGGTTACAAAATGAAGTTATCTGCAAAAGAGTAGAAGGATTCAGAGGTCACGATGATGTGATCAAGAACCTG
>CAZRMB010000017.1:10063-13605 GCA_964600925.1 uncultured Syntrophomonas sp. | reverse complement strand
ACGGAAAAATCATAATTGTTCATGAAGTAAAACCCCTGCCCTGGGGATTTATATTGGCATCTGGCCCGCCGGTTAAATTTTCGGCGGTTCCGATCATTGAGCTGCCACGGATAAGGGCAACCATGATAAACAGAATGAAGATCCGGGGTAATGTCAGTTTCCTGTAATGAAGCGAAGCGAAGAAAGAAACTGAACTATCCCCTTGACCATTCCGTGGAGCGATCAATAACTTGCAAGAAAATTTAAGTGGGGGCCCCCGGCAAAAGAAAATGCGACCAAAAAAAAGCCCTGTTTCCAGGGCCCTTTTTCAGAACGGAAGTTTTTCCTCTTCTTTTTTGGATTTGCGCTTGACCCCGGTTTTTTTCGGGGCGGGTTCCTGAACTTCTTCTACCTTCTTGGAGTAGTAGACGGTGTAATCCCTGCCGAACTTGTCCGGTTCTTTGAGTTTTGCCACCTCGAAGGTGATGTACTCAACCCCGTCACGGGTATAAGCGATTTTTTTGACTTCGCTGAGTTTCAGCGTTACGCGAGCGATGTTGAGATTCGGAACCTGGGTCCCTTTGCCGATGTAAATTTTTTCGAAAGCCATGATGGTAAATTTTAAAGTGTTAATAAATTATGTGCAAAGTGTAATTCTGATGATCACGGCTGTCAAGGAGGAACTGGAATACCGGAAAGAGAGAATGGACTGAGGATATGCCGGGAAAATCCTTTACAGAGCACAGCGGCCGGTGGGAGCAGCAGAATACTTTAGCAGAGAATTTTGACACACTTATTTACCAGACTGGCCGGAAAAATATCGGCAAGGGGAGCGGTGGAGGATCAGATCGCCCGCACTGAAACTAAGCTCAAAAAAAATTGTACCGTGGCGGGGAGTATATCATCCGTGTGGAAAAACAGAACCGGCCGGCAGGGGTTGCCGCACATACTCCGGAGGTAGCAGAAAACCCCGGGGAAATATCGTGGCAAGTGCTCCAATAAACGGGAAACCAAGTCTGAAAAGGGTGGAGACAGGGCTAAGAGGAGCATTTTTAAAAAAATTAAGGGAAGGTAAAACGAACAAAAAAAAAGCGTCCCGAAGGACGCTAGTGAGCCATTATTTGTTTGAAGGCCTTGTATTCCCAGTTGATGGTTTCCACTGGTAATTCGTTTTCGGCTTCAGGCCAGTAGATGGTTGCCAGATACTCGGTGAATTCCTGCCAGAGTGATTTTTCGGTGTTTTTAGTTTGCTTTTTCATTGTAGTAAGTTTTAAGAAATTATTTGCCGCACATTCGGAGCTTGAAGTGCCTAAAAACAAGGAGGAACTGGAATACCGGAGGAAGTGTAGCAACTGAGGATATGCCGGGAAAATCCTTGTTTTCGCGCAAGCGCCCCAGTAGGCAAAGCATGCTCGTGCTTAGCATAGAATTTCAAAACTTACATGAAAAAGAAAACACACCTGAAAAATCTTTTACCTGGTCAGGATTTCAGCAGCTGGTGATCATTAGGCACTGAAGAAGAATACATGAGGATAACATAGGAATACATGGCTGAAAATGATGGGACTAGCGGAATGGACGCCATATTCCGGTGAAGTTTTAGGCGCGGATTGGATCAAATAATCCAACGAAGTTTCCATGGGCATGCCCCTTCTCTTTAGCTTCCTTTCTCATGGGGCCACAAGAGAAAGGAAGGGCGCAGTTTGTTGGGTTGAAAAGGGGTCCCAACAAACCGGTTTTTCCAGGCAACAACGTCACTGAAAAACCGGGGCGCAAGGTTCTTTTTGCGAGCTTTTTCTTACAAGAAAAAGCTTAGAGAGAATTCAGGTTAACCGTTTTTATGTATTTGAGTTCCACTGTGCACATAAGGGTATTTTTATTTAAAATACGCCTTATGTGTTAACCTTGCCCGAGCCTGCCCTATCCCGTGGGGCACCCGGAAGGGCATATTAAACAGGAAATATGAAACCGCAGTCCTGTGGGCATAAAATCCGGCAGTCCTGTTTTCAGGATTTTATCGGGGAGATTTAGAGTCTTGGGTCTACGAAGGTAGACTGGCGAAGGAGGAGGTGCCCGTACTTGGACCAGATCCTCTTATCTACGGCATCGCCGTAGTGTGTGGCCTCTTCCGGGAGGATATAGCGGTTCCGCTCCGACCGCTTGTCCTTCTCGAACTTACCTGCCGACTCGATCAGCTTGGTGTTGTTCATGCTGATCAACGTGTACTTGCACTTCTGTGCGTTGAAGATCACCCGGGGAAACCGCGGGTCGCTCCCCTTGAGGATGTTCATCCAGAGGAGATACTTGTCATGTTGCGGTGGTTCCTGCCCCCGGTGTACCTTCTGGATAACTTCCCACCGGTTACGTTCAAAGCGTTCAATGGCTTGTTGGTTGTAAGTCTTGGAGCTCTTGGCATTGGGCTGCCTGCTATCGCCATAGCGGTCCCGGTAGTAGACCACGACTTTACGGGTGTGGAACTGGTAGTAGTTGCAGAAGTTATCCACCAGTTCATCTATCATCACCCCGGATGAGTCGTCTGGTTTAACAAAGAACTCGTTGATAGTACAGTCAACGGGTTCGACGATTCTGGTAACGAAATTAAAATTCCTTTCCTGGGCAATCGAGAATAGAGAGATCTTGCTGCCCCAGTCCGGGACAACTTCCAGGGGTTTCCCGGGATCGCAGTCCAGGTCGAAACGACTGTCAGGCGTTGAGAGCCTATCCATGTCCCAGTTGTTATTCTCTGCATAATCCCTGAGGAAGGAATCATTGGTAGCGTCGTAATACTGATGTTTATGTGGATCGAGCTGGTAATAGCAATCCTCCACCTTATCGATGATCCAGTTAAGGATCTCTACCATGAAGGTGAGCATGGTTTGTTTATGGTATTCCCTCAGGATATAGGAGAATCCCAGGTTTTTGATGTTATCGAAGGCGTTGGCTAGGGTAAACAGATTCCCATTTTTTGAAACAAAGGGGGTGATCTGTTTCTTGAGCCTTACGATTTCATTCCACAGATTCCGGAAAAGCGGGGTATTGTTGTCGATGTGAGCTTCAATAAGCTGAAGCTGCATCTTTACGATACGATTCCAGATTTCAAAGATGCGTATGCCGCCCTCTTCCTCATAGTATTTGCCATAGTCAAGAAGCCACTTTTGATCCTGGCTGTATGGCATGGATGAGACATAGCGGAACCCATGGTGTTGCGATATGGGTTTTGGTGAAATGCGTCCGAAGTATTCCTCATTGCCACGGTTTGCCGGGGATACTTCCTGATCGTACCGGTCTTTAATGATGGTAAGCGCTTCATCGACGATTTCCCGGTCAAGGTTCGGGCCTCGGGCTGATCCTTCCCTTTCCTGGCTGAGCATGAGGAATCCGGTTCCATTTGAAAAGGAAATGAAGTTGTCAAATTTGCTTACCTTTTCGTAGGAAGAAAGGAATGTTTTGGGAGGGCGGCGGCCGATCACATAGTCTTTATCCTTTTCATAACCGATTCGCTCCAGAAACTTCAGGGAGCTTGGCAGAGTGCGGGTGTAGATCTGCCCGAAGGTACGACCGGT
>CAZRMB010000017.1:2691-9963 GCA_964600925.1 uncultured Syntrophomonas sp. | reverse complement strand
ACGCATGTCCTCATAAGCCTGGGTCTTTCCGAGTTCGGGATATTTTGCACGATGCAGGGCTATGGCCTGTTTTTGAAGGGGGTTTTTATCCAGGATCTTCGATATGGAAATAATCCTGTCAAGGATGAACTGATGTTCCTGTGTCAAGGGAGAATTCTCCGGATTTAGGATATGGGCCTTGATGAGCTCATATTTATTGTCGGTAAGTCCTTTTCTCATGGTTGTGAATCTTTAAAGAAATTTATCATCAATCCCTGGGCCGGGCTGCTTCCGTTGAGCGCGGCCATTTTAATAGCAGTACGGATATCAACTTCAGAACGAAGCCGGCCGCGCCGGAAGAATTGGTAAGCATCGCTTGTTTTCATCTCAATGCCTGCCAGGAACTTTTCAGTATCATCTGCGTCAAGTTCCAGGTTATCGGCGATGGTTTCCGGGCTGAAGAACAGGGAAGCCATAATTTCCACATTTTTAAGCTGATCCTCGGTTAAAAGCATCTTCCAGGGTTTTAAGGTCGAATTCAAATAATTTAGAATCTGTATAAATAACGCCCCGTTCCATCTTGGGGTTATCGGTGGCGTTCTGGCTGGTAATGACCGTGATTTTCCACTGATCATTCCAGATCAGCGCAATCTTGGCATGGATAGATAAGCAACGGTAATCGAAGCAGGTGCTGAGCATTTGAAATGGTTTCGGGCTCATGGTCTTTACCCGGTTGTCGATGATGATCCGGAAAGAAAGTATCTCCCCTCGTTCAATGCGTTTTTGAAGCTGCTCAATACTTTTTTGAGAGAACGAGTAGCTGGTCATGAATACATGGGCAGGACCGGTTTGCCGGAGCAGATAAACCAGTAGCCGTACTAGGTTATAATTACCGAAGCTGTAATAGTGTACGGTTTCACCATGGGTAAGGGTACCGATGCTTGCGGTCAATGGCTGATCAGAATCGGCGAGATATCTGGAATTAGGATTATCAGGAACACGGAATCCGGATGGTGGCAATTCATCCGAATAAACTGTGCAATTCGAATAATTGAATACCGGTATGTTTGAAAGGTCATAGATCATTGCAGGGAAACAATTTTGTATTCAATTTCCTCAATGCGTTTGAGTTTTGATTTGATGCGTTTTTCAATTTCTAGGCGTTTGGGGCCTACGGGCATAGGGGTTTTATGTTCCTTCTGGGTTTTCTGCTGGTAGTCGAGCCAGTTGCGGTCCTTTACAAGACTCACCTGTATATTTTTCTTAAGCTGCTTCAGCTGATCGACATCATCAGGAAGAGGATCTTCAATGGGTTCTGTTTTAACTGGCCACAGTCTGGATACATCGGGCATTTCTTTTCGGTCATTGTAAGCTTCACGGGCAGCATGGAGGACGTCCATGCGGGCAGACAGGTTTCTGATCTGATCAAGAATTACGGATCTCTTTCTGCTGGTTTCTGTTTCGTTGTTTTCCGGAAGGGAAGACATTTCGTGGTGGAGCTGGCTGCGCTTGCGATAACATTCAGAATATTCATTGATGACATGGCGGACATCCAGCGGGAGAGACAAGTCCTCTTTACGCTCTGGTTCTGGAAGTTTTACCGGATCTGTTTGTTTTATGGCTGCAGCCGTCATGGTGGCGGGATCCTTTTTTATTTTTGGCATGGTGAGCCAGTTCAGCCCGACTGAACGGCATAGTTCATAACGGAGCTTTTCGTTGTACCTTTCTTTACGGCCGTGCATGGTGCTTTTCAGTGTGCGGTTTTTACCGAACATGGAATAAAGTGCGACTCCCTGTTCAAAGTCAGCTCCGGCATTCCACCAGTCCTGAACCTGTTCTTTCGATGTTTTCATAGGTTGAGTAGTCTGAGTTTTAATTTGAAGATCAATTTTTCATGCAGAAGCTTTGAATATGGACCCTCCATAAGAAATAAGAGGTTACGGTTTTTAACAAACTTTTTGAGAAGCTGCACTCCGCTTTGATATTCCATGCCGGTATTTAACCACCGGCTGATGTTAATTACCAGGTCATCGCAATCAGAAGATTCAAAACAGCTCATCTCCGGGAATTTTTCATACATCCACAGGTGGAATGAGTCATTCAGCCCATTATCGTTGTACCCGACAAAAACGCAGCGAGCCAGTAAAAAGTGAAGTTGTTCCCGGGTATAGTAACGATAAACAGTCTTTTTCTGGAATGTGAGAAGTTCTGCAGGGAGTTTATAAAAGTTCCCGTACAGGCTTCGAAAGGTATACCCGATATCATCCTGGAAGTTGAACTGATCCATGCACTGTGGGAATAAGCGTTTATTCATCAGCATGGGAGCGTGATAATCATACTGAAGCGTTGGAAGGCCCCTCTCTTGGAGAACCTTAAACGTGCGGTGAAGCCTTTTGCGGTAAGCCTCGCTTTTCCAGAACCCTTCGGTATGGTTTTTCATATCTCCCTTATGCAGCCAGGGGATAGTTGAAGCTTTAACCGGTTGGTTGATGATGAAATCATCGTTCATAAAAAGGAAGTTTTCAGTAAGGGCAGGTTCCTGGCATGCCCTGAGAATTTTCAGTGCCATGTTCCCATCGGCATTGCTACGGCCTAGCATGTCTGGGAACGGGATGTGAATTACCTGATCGGAAAGGAAGGATGGTCTTTCTCCAACGATATAGATTTTCCCGGCACCCTGCAGATTCTTTTCCACTGAACGGAGAGAGAATCGCAGCTCATTGTTATTCCACACGGAGCCGTTCCCCAGGATATAAACAAGATCAACAATTTCTTCCATTTTTGATGATTTGATATTTCCGATTGAATTTATCTATGGCATTGGTCTGCATCTCCTTGATGGTTTCAACGGAATAAAGGCTTTTAAAAGTACTGCGGTGATGGTGGGGTATGATCAGATCCTGAACCAATGCCAGGCGATACCCGGCATGTATGGACCTCCGGCAATAGTCGTCATCATCGCCGAAGCCGACACCGAAAGCTTCATCAATCAGTCCCACCTTTTCAAAAACTTCGCGCTTGATCATGGTGCAGAAAAAAGCGAGCATCCCTTTATCACGGATAATAAAACCCCGGCGATCCTTTGGAAAGCGCCCCTGCCACGAATTTACAGTAGTGGTAAGAGGTCCGGACAAACCGATTTCCTTAACCTTGATCAGTGGATTTAATAGCTTCTGCAGCCACATACATACCGCTTCCGTATCGTTGTTCATCAGTACCACAAAAGGTGCTTCACTGGCCATGATTCCAGCATTTGTAGCCTTTATAAATCCCTGGTTGGTAGTATTCTTTATAAGAAGGTGCGGCATTTTCTGCAACACCTGGTTAACTTTTTCGAATTCCTCAGGAGATGATCCGTTATCAATGAAAATCACCCGGTAGTTATATGAATTCGCCTTTATGCTTAAAAGGCAGTTAACGGCATATTCCGACATGTTCCATGACGGTATGACGATATCGAAAAGTATTTTGCCCATGTTACTTTACTTTACAGCTGATGAAATGATAATTACCAACCAGACGGTACTTAACCGTTCCGAATGGAGCAAAGAATGATATCAGGTCATTTACAGAAAATTCCCAGAGGTGCTCAGGATAATCGCCATGTTTTTTTGCGGCTGCAGACGAAGTATCAACCGTGGTCAGGTTTACCCATCCGCGTGAAACTCGGCACATTTCAGCCACAAAGGTTGCGGGATCCTCCATGTGTTCGATGATCTCCCCGGCAATCACGCAATCAAAGGTTTTATTCCCGTAGGGGAGTGTGTCAACCGGTGCAATCAGGAAGTTTATTTTAGGATGACGTGTGGTTACGAAGCCATAAGCTTTCTGGCTGAAGTCAATACAATGTAGTTCGGCCTTTATGTTGGTGCGCTCGGCAATATACTGGCATGATCCGAATATGCCTGCACCAACGTCAAGCACCTTATGACCGTGGGTGACATTTTCAATCAGCGCCAGATGGCGGTATTTGTCATAGTATGGGCGCTTTTCAATGACTTCGTTCCAGACATTGTGAAAGTGATCAGGCGTGTTGAGATTCTCTTTGTGAAGTCGTTTCATAAATTATGTTTTTGTTTTATTGCTTTTACTGCTTCCTCCCATGAAATGCTATTGCGGGTAATCCCATTGCGCACCGGTGTTGAGAAGATTGTCTGGCCAAGGTATTTCCCGGAATGGCCCTGGCTAAGCATCGTGAGCCAGACATCCCAATCCTGAAGGCGCTTGATGTTATTGTCCCATCCGGGATGATGCACAGTGCGCACCAGCGTCATGGTGGAAATATAATTCTTGCGGCGCAGCTCGGCCCGATCAAAAGCTTTGTTGCAATGGAGTGCACCTCCCATTTCATAGGCGCCATAAGCATAGGAGATACCCTTATCTTTTAAAAGAGCACTGTGCATTTGCTCAATGGCCAGTGGATACCAGTTGATATCATTATCTGAAAAGAGCACGAATTCCGTTTTCACCATTGAAAGGCCATGATTGCGGGCCATATTCGCATTGTTCTGGAAGTCGTTCACCAGGATAATGTCAAAATGCTGGTAACGCTGTTTGTATAACGACTGGATGGTAAGCATGGGCGTTTCACCTGCCCTGTTCGGGATCACGATTGTTACATCATTCATACCAGGTGTTTTTTGCTGGCCGCCCCTTCCAGGAAGCGGTAGTAGTGGAATACGTAGATACCCTGCATAAGACGGATCTTGAGTTTTGAAGAGAGTATTTCACGGCTGATGACGGAATCGACAGACAATATTTTGAGATCAGCGGTTTTCTGGCGGACAGCATCCCTTATTTTTAACCAGGTTAATTTCTGCATGACCATGAGGTGACCCGTTACCCGGTCGTTTATGGGTGTGACTGCAAGATGGCAGGTCTCATAGAGGTGGTTGGCCAGGATCTTGTGATCAACAATGCTTGGCGAGCTGAAAAAGTTTTTAGCGGGCATCATCCATGGGGTTCGGCTCCTGGATGAGTAACAAGTAAAAAGTCCTGTATCGGGATATTTCTTGATATACTTTTCAATGTGGTGTCCGAAGTCGCTGTGAAGGAAGGCGATATCACCATCCATCATGCAAACCCAATCATCCGGATTTTTCACCAGGGACATATAGGAGTCCCATGCTTCGAACATTCGCTTATTGAAGGAGTATGGCGTAAAAAACCAGATCATGCTCTTTTTTTAGCGAATATGCAGGGAATAAAACAAGGCATAAAGGACATGAAAAAAGCCAGGCACTCGCCTGGCTCCTAAACCCAAAACAAACACATATGAAAAAACCTACTCAAGCTTTCTTTTTCGTGAAACCTTCCGCTTTATACCCGTTTCAATGTCGGGGACCGACAGTTCGATATCTTCAGCTACATCGAGAGCGGGAGCGTGTGCCGCGGCGGAAACCTCTTCCTCAATCCCGTACAAGACCCTTTTCCCCTCCCTGGTGAGAACAAGGTAAGGAAAGTCATCCTCATAAAGCTGCTGCAGCATATGAACGCTCAGATCATCCTGACGGAAGTCCAAACGGCCAAAGCGCTGGGTGATCACAACCCCGGGAACGAGTTTAAATCTGAAGTATCTGCGCCACATGGTTCAAAGTTTTAAAAATGGTAAAGGAGTTTAAGGTTTTCTGCAGCCACTGGCAAATCGCGGTAAACTACATGAACCTTAAACTCCGTTGATGTTACACACTACCGCTACCGGCTTCGGTCAGCGGAATGCTTCCATCATATACATGCACATTGGCAGTTTTGTAGATGAACTCCATGCTCATCCCCCTGCGGCCTGCTGTTTCGCGGCTGGTACCGGCGGAATCGGGAGCACCGTTGAAGATGGCAGGGCGAACGGCGTCACCCATCAGGTAATACTGGTCGTCATTGTCCTGGACGATGAAAACCAGATTTTCGTTCTTGATGGCGGACATAAAGCCCAGGATCTTCTTTTTCAAACCGGGATGGAACAGCCGGAGGTGTTCAACGAAACTTTTCCCGTCGAGTTCCCCAACGGTTTCAATTTCGAATTCCCCGGTGTCGTCGGTGAGATAAAGTTCGAAGAGCTTTTTCCCGGGTTTCATGACCAGGTCACCGGTAAGGGTGGCGTTGGCTTCTACCGTTGTAGGACTGGTTGGCCTGGTAGGGAACGTGAGAACATCATCCCACCAGCCATAATAGACCTTTTGGGCAATACCCCCCATGTTTTGCCCGTTGGTCAGATTCTTGAGAATATCAGTGAATTCGATAGCCATAACTTTTGTTTTTTTTAAAAGAGCTCCCGGGGGTTTAACCGGCCGGGAGTTCCCTGGTTAATAATTAAACAGAACCCGATCCGGAAGGCTGGATGTTAGTCCAAACGGCCTGGTTGATTCCGAATCCAAGCCCTTCCCACCAGTCGGCCAGGATGGCCACGTTACGCTTGGCCTCTTCAACCTTGAACTGGTTTTTGGTAAGGGTGGCGGTGGAGATATGCAGAAGGTTGGCCTTCGGTGTGCAGAAGATGTCATTGGTTCCGACCATGGCAGCCAGAGGAACAACATTGAGAGGAGTGAAGTCGATACCTGCATCGATCTGTGCATCAGAGGTCTTCTGGTAGAAGCCCTGGGCGCGTTTGTCCTGCATGTACTTCTTGTACCAGTACCGGCTCATGAACACATTCATGGGAACACCCTGGTAAACCTCGCTGATCAGATCAGTGAACAGTTCAACCTGGTCGAAAATGGTGGATGCGTTCAGCACCCCGACGTTCAGCGAATTGATAGTAAGGGCATCAACCCCGTCCTGAAGGAGTTTCCTCAACCCGTTCATGGAGGTTCCGTCAGCACCGGCGACTCCTGCCTGGGGAGCGGCATAAACCCCCTTGTAGTATTCGTTGAGCTCCATGTCGCGGTCGATTTGTTTCCGGTAGTACTCTTCCACCATCCAGCGCACCAGGGGCCACTCTTCGCGAGCGACGTTGTTGGCTGCCAGGAAACCAAGCCAGGAGGCTTTGATGTCATCGGGGTAGAATTCATCATCGGTTTTCATGTGGTACACACGAATTTCGTTCGGGGTGAACGCAGCACCGCCTTTTTGCGTGAAAGTCTTCTGGAAAGGCTGCACAAGGCTTTGGAAGGCAACATTCGACAGACGGAAGATGGTATCGTCGGTCTTGATGGGAGTGCAGTGGGCGGCAAGTTCGCGCCCCTGCGTGAGCATAGTCAAAATGCGGTTCTTATTCTGACCCGCATTTTCATAATACGCTCCGAACTCGGTTACGATGTCGGTAATTGTCAGTGGCATATTCTGTAAAAATTAAGGTTA
>CAZRMB010000017.1:0-2591 GCA_964600925.1 uncultured Syntrophomonas sp. | reverse complement strand
CAGTTGCTGTTTTGTCTGGGAATAAACTCCGGCAAGCCTTTCGGCCTCGGAAAGCGTTTGGTTGACAGCATCGAGCTGTTCGGCATTCAGGTAAGTCCCTTCATCGGAAGCTTGCAGCTCGCCGACGTCGAGCAGCCTGTTCAGGTGTTCGAATTGTTTCATGTCAAGTATTTTTTGATTTTTAATTACAGCAGGGAGATCAGGAAGGTCGGCGCCTTTGACCATGGCCACAAAGCGCTCAGAAATCAGCCAGTTGTATTTTTCGGCAGGATCCATGATCATGTCGACAAAACCAAGTTCAACGGCTTCATCGGCAGTCATCCAGGTGTCGCGTTTCATGATGTTCAGAATCTCATCAATGGGCTTTCCGGTTTTCTTCTGGTAGATGCGGGCGATCACCTGGTCAAACTTCTGGTTTTCGGTGCGAAGGGTCTGGAGATCCTGGATAAGCTTATCCAGCTCATCCTCGTTGAAGTTACCCCAGTTGTCCACGGTCGACATGACTTTGTGGATCAGGAAGAATGCATTATCGAGGATGCTGATATTTTTTGCACCCAGGGCGATGATGGTGGCCGCCGATGCGGTAGGCCCGGTAATGACAACTTCAACATTTCCGTGACGGACAAGCTGGTTGTGCATATCGATGGCCTCGAAAAGACTTCCCCCCAGGGAAGAAATTTCAAGAAGGGCACCATCCTTTTCGGTGTCCTGTAAATCGTAACGCAGGAGGTTTTTGTTATACCCCCAGCTTCCGATATAGGTGTCAATTTTGATGACTTTACGTGCCATAAATTGCTATTTTTTAGCAAGATTATGGCTTCAAAGGGGGTGCAGAAAGGACAAAAAGAGCCTGAAACCTTGTATTTACAAGGGTTTAAGCATTAATTAAAGAAGAAAGAAGCTACTCGGTGAATGGATCAGAAATAAGCATCGGGGCGTTTGATGTTCTCCGTTCGAAAGTAATAGAGTACCCATTCAGTCCTGAAGTATCATTTCCGGTTCCCGATGTATATGCGAAGCGCATGGGTTGCAAAGCCGTGCCGCAAGCCCAAAACTGTTCGTTGCCATCCATGAATACCACAACATAACTGCGGTTTCGCATCTGCTCCAGTATGATTTCAGCATCGTTTGAGAGTTTAGGCGTGAAAGCCGTGATTTTAAGAGCATGGTACCCACCTGCCCTATCCTTGGTGGCCGGAACATGTTCCTGGTCAAAATTCAGGGTACCCGGGGTAAAATACATTTCTATCACATCTGTTGTGCTGGCAACGGTCATGCTTCCGGCCGATAATGCCGAGACCAGGGCCGGGGGTATCGCATACAGTTTTAAACCTCCGCCGAGGTTGTCACCTGGTTTGTTGATCGATTTCATAGTCTTTAATTAATGTAGGTGAAATTGTCCCTATTTTGTACAAATTTGTCACAACTATTTTTTCTACCTTGTTAAAAATCTCGTTATCAAAGTCAATCTGATGGGCCGTTCCGTTGCGATAAAAGTCTTTTTTTATCGATTGGTAAGGCCACACGTTTTCATCAAAATAAAACCGGTCCTGGAACTTATTGATCGAAACATGGACCGGAAGACCCAGCCCATGATAAATGCCGATGATACTTCGCATAAGTATCTTGGCACGGTTTTCAAAGTGGAGCCCGAACTTGACGATGTTTGTTTTCGACATTTCCCATCCGCACCGGTAAAAATCACGTTCCGAAAGTAATACGGTGACCGTATCGCGGTAAGTACATAAAAAGTCGTTATAGTTGGCATCGAAACGCCGGCTATCAGAAAGGCATTCTCGTAAAATGGTATAATCGGCCCTATCGGGCTGGAATTGCACAGGATCCCCGTAGTTGAGTTCCAGGAATCGTTTGACATAGGGTTTCACCGGTATGGAAATAAAAAACTGTTTATCGGCCGGTAGTTTCTTTTTTCGGTGGGGTTTGACAGGAGCAATCATAAGCTGGTAAGAGTTTATATATGTACCAGCAACTTACCGCGCACTAAAGTATATGTTATGTTGTGCGCCTGCAACTATCCCCCTGCTAAAAAAGGCGAAAAAAATCGTGCAGGGGTGCAATAGTGCGCGAATATCATATTAAACTGATAATCAGATAATAAGAAAAAATAAAAACGCACTCTGTGCAATCGTGCAAAATAGTGCGTAAAAAGTGCGCTGTAACTTGCTGTGTGACAGGTTATAAAAATAGTGCGCACGAATGCACAGTTATTTTCCTATTATTTATAAGGTCACTACTTGCAAAGTATTAAAGATAAAGAAAATAATATATATACCGCTGTATCAGATTTTTACACGATTACAGCAATCAACAAACCGATGGTACCGGAGGTCATCAACGCTCCGGAAACATCGAAATGCAAGAAAAATCGTGCGTTTTTGTGCGGCTACACAAAAACAAAAACCCGGGATCCGATAACCGGACCCCGGGCACACACACACACAACTATACAGAAACGAAACAGCCTATCGGATCTAAATATCTTTTATCGGCGAGAATACGAAGTTGATGAGCAGGTTCCTCCTCCCTCTTCCATTGCATATGGGGCACTGCTCCTCCCCTGGTCCAGAGTA
>CAZRMB010000016.1:0-19363 GCA_964600925.1 uncultured Syntrophomonas sp. | reverse complement strand
GTTACTGCACCAGTTCCCCCCGTTACTGCACCAGTTCCCCCCGTTACTGCACCAGCTCCACCGACCACAATTTTATCCAGTATCTTCCCCTTAGCCTGGCCCGCTTCCGCCACTACTTTCTTCACCGGCAAAGCCCCCTTTTTAATCTCCAGCTTCACCTTCCCGCCAAGCGAATAATAAATCTTGTTCAACTCATGCCTTACCGACTCCAAATCCCGGCGACGTTTCACATTCCCCAGGTGAAACCGGTTCCTCGAAACACCTTCCAACAACCGCAACCCTTCCTCAAAGTCATTCGCCCCAGCCCCAAACCACCTGAGCACTTCATCAAAAAAATTCATTCTTATTTATATTTAGTCTAAATAAATATAAGCAACCGCACAACCAGAAAAAAACCGTCACGCCTCAAACCGGCTCTTCTCCTTAAACATCTCCTTTAGCAACCCAATAATATCCGGCCTGTATTTATTCGCATTCAAAATAGCATGCGTCTTCATCTTCTCTTTCACCACCGCCGCCGGCACATCAAACCCGCTTATCAGTTTATAATTCCGCAAAGAATTCACCAGCACCGGGTCTGTTACAAAATGGTTATAATACCACGTTGCATACTGCACCGCCTCCGGTTCACGGCCCCCAAACTTCATCGGCGTACCTATCAGGCTCTTAACTTTCTCCCGGTTATAAACCCTCGGAAGGTGAGTCTCATAGCTCCACATGGGCAACTTATCCTGGTGCAAAGCGTCCAGCGTATCTCGCATACACTCAACCCAGTTCCGGCCTGCGCTCGTCCCCTTCCACCATTCATCCCCTTTCCTTCCGTCACATTTGGCAATCGGTCTCCGCAGCTCATCAATCCCAATCGGGTGCAAAAAGTATATATCATCATACGTGTATATGAATCTCGGACCAATGCAATCATTCGCCGCAGCCAGTTCAATCTTCCGCCTGGTATCCCTGAACGTCACAAACCTGGCATAGTGTTTCCTTTCCATCCTCGTCACGTTCACATTCCTTACCCAGTCCGGAGCAAACCCATACAGCCACACCGCCACATCCCCGTGCAAGTTCTTCTCAATACTCCGCAGCGCCAGCCGCAACTCAATGCAATCATCCTCCCCCGGCACCATCGGTATCACCACATCCGTCTTCATAGTTATGAATGAGTACAAATTATTTCACTGGCATTTGTTTCCCATTTATCCCCCTCGTCAGCATTAACCGCGAATTGATGCAATGATTTATCATTCCAGTCCTGTTCGTCTTCCATTTCCAATAAGTCATCTGTAGTAAGAGTGTTTGTAAAACATCTACCTGTTTTGTCTTTCCAGAAAAACTCTTTCATGTTATTATAATTTAAACTGTTAGCTTCATAAAATGCGTATGCAAAACCAAGCGGAGTAATACTTCGTAGTTCCTTTGTTTTTTGCGATTTACCTCCATACTCTTGAGTTTTACTTCCATAAGAATGTTTTATTGGCTCTACAATATTCGTTGGTTTTGGTTTGTTAAATCTACCATATAAACCTGTTTTTTTTGAATAGTTATCCCCATACCAAAATGGTTGAAAATACCAAGCTTTCCCGATTTCCGGGACCTGTGTTGCAATTCTGCCAACAGGGTTTTCAACTGCATAAAAAAGCGGATGGCATAAATCTATTATTCTTAAAGTCTGCCTGGTTAATTCCGTAAAATACTCTAACCTGTCAACTGTTCCAAATAGAGTTTCTTTCGGTTTGTCTTTTAATTTCCAGTGTTTGGCTCCGCTTACGGCAAAATCTGTACATGGTGGTGCTGCTAAAATACCATCGACAGTTTCATAATTTTCAAAAATATTTTCATACATCCATTCAGTATCAATTTCCATTATATCCTTACTGAACGTAGTGTAACCATCAGTTTTTAATTTTCTGTCAATACGAATAACATCCCAACCGTTTTCTGCATACGGACGCGACCAGTTCCCCGAATAATCAAATAATGAAAGTAATACACTCATAACGAAAACTTTAAACTTTAAACATCCAGCACCGCTCACTCACCAGCTCCGCCCTCGGCAGCAAAGCGTTCACCGCCTTTTTTACTCCCGGGTGACTCGTAAAGTCATGCCCCGCCAGGTATCCCCCTTTCTTCACCTTCGGGAGCCATGCTTTTATGTCATAAAAAACCGGAGCATACGCATGGTTCGCGTCAATGAATACAAAATCAAGGCTCCTGTTATCATACAACTGGGCAGCATCAAGCGACGGCAGCGGCACAACCCGAGTCCTCGGCGTAGGTTCCAGGTTCTTCAGGCAAGTCTTATAATTCATCAGCATCTTCAGCCGTTGCTCCTTAGTCCCCGTCACCTTGTCAATCCCAATGAAATGATCAATCGTATCAAACAAAATAACCTTCCCGCTGTTTGCAATCGTCACACCCATAAAGGCAGCGCTCCGCCCCTTCCAGGTCCCCAGCTCCACAAACCGGGCCCCGTCCTTCGCCTCCGCAACCATCCTCTCATATAGATCCCCGTAATCAAACCACCCATCAATCTTCTCAAAAAAATGCTCCATAACCTTTAAACTTTAAACCGTCTCACCAACTTTTATCCAGCTCCTACTCTTCACCCCGGCCCATTTATCCGCAACACTCCCAATGTCAATCACCATGCCGCCACGGTCCCGCATCACAATACCAATATACTTCCCGGCAACACCCGCCGCCAGCAAACACACCGTCCCCTTCAAATCCATGCACCTTATCCGCATTTCAATATCCTCTACCTGCAGGTAAAACGGAAGCAAAGGTTTCACCGCGGCAAACTTATACTGTTCGCTTGTTGAAATAATTTCTGTCGATAAAGCTCCCATCTCCGCCATCTTCGCGCGTATATCCCGGCACCCCACAAACAAAACCCGCCTACCCTTCACCAACTCCGCAATAAACCCACTCTGGTCCATGTCAATATGAATATTGGCCGAACATTTTATCTGCTGTCCGTGCACCGGGCGCATCAAAAATTGTTGCAGCGATCCCCGCCATCCGCTACTGTCAAATCCAAACGGAAGCCCGGCCACGTCGCACTGGTCGTATGCCTTCTTAATACTATGTTCAATCTTTATCCTTGATACTCTCCCCGGAACATGCCCCCAGTGCTTCACCGACGCCTGAACCATCTTCGAGCTGCTGCCATGAAGCTTCGCAAATAACCCCTCGCCATCCCCAAACCTGAGCAGTGCAAAAGGCCGGTTAGTTTTTACCCAGCCTTTTACAGTCTCAACAATAACCTCATTCGCTACCATCATTTTTCAGGGCGCCCGCTGTTACCGCTGTTATCGGCAACCGTCAGAACTTCTTTTAACCATTTAACTTCAAGCTTTTCAGTCAAACGCATAGCCACTCTCCAGTCTCCGGCGCCATGCCCGTCAAACTTTGCCAGCTTCTTATGCTTCGCGTTGAAAATAAAACAACTCATGTCAACCTGGGCACGAGTAAAAGGCAGCTTCTCCCAATACACCCCATCCGGAACCGTTCGTACCTTCATCGCATGCTGTCCAATCACAACCACGTCATCACCCGTAAGCAACTCCGCAATATGGTCAAGCACATTCGGCCCCGTTAGCTCCTTATCATCATCCACAATAAAAATCCAGCCGCTTTCAATCTTGGCAATCCGTTCATTCAAATACAAATCATACCGGTGCCTCTTAAAGTCGCTGACTTTTTGACACAATCCCTGCCGTTTTAATAGCAAAAAGTCACCAAAGCTTTTCGGGTCATGGTTCGGGTTCGCCTTCATCACATCATCGGCAAATCCAATCTTCACCCATCCCTGGGCATAATCAAAACTCCCGGGTGAATCCGCAATCACATGTACCTGTTTGTTCGGGTACTTCTGCATGGCAATGCTATTCACGCACCGCTGAAAATACTTTGGCCGGTCGTGCGTCCTCACAATAATATGAATCAGCGGCATCTCCTTCCCCTCGGCAACATCATCAACCGCCGACACCCGCTCCAATACCGTTTTCAATTCCAGCCCCGGTTCATCCACCTCCTCCACCTTCGCCGCAATCGGTTCAATCCGCTCCATGGGTTCCAGTTCCCTTACCTGGTCATCCACAAAAACTTCGTTTATGCTGTCATCCCTTTCCAGGCTGGCATCATCTTCAATCAAAACTTTCTTTTTCCTACCCATTTTATTATCGTTTAAATAAGTGATCAGCATTCCCCTCCAGCAACCGGTAATAGTGCATCACATAAAGGCCGGTCATAATCCCCACCTTCCCATACCGTGCCGATATAGCCCGCGAAAACTCAGTGTCAACCCCGGCAATCCCCGTCTCCACAAATCCACCAACTTTCTCCCAGGTCTCTTTGCTGAATAGCATCATCAGCCCGCTTACTGTCTGCGCCCCCTTATCCACATGTGCACCCCGGGTCCGGTAAATCTGCTCGCTCCTCTTCCGGTGAAAACCCATGTCAGGGTTCGCATCCTGAACCTTTTCATAGCGCTGCAGGTGCGTTCCAATCCGGTTAGTAATACAGGTGAATAACTTCACATCAGGGTTCGCCTTTATAGCTTCCTCCATCACCTCATTCCACCGGGCAAACGTGTTAAAAACCATCACGTCCGCATCCCAAATGCAAATCCAGTTCCCATCCGGCACAATCCTGCAGCACGCGTTATAATACTGCCCTATGCTCACCCCGCTAAACAGAGTATTAAAGTGGTATATCATTTAAAAACTCCCCCATTTTATTTTTCTGACTTTCAGCAATCAATCCCCCAAATTTTACCATTATCCCCCACCCATCACAGGACAAAAAAATACCCCCGGCATTTGCCAGGGGTACCCCAATCAACTAAAAACCCAATTAAACACACTTATGAAAAAACCCCCTTCAATCAAGGCATATTAAGCTCCGCTTCCGCTGGTCCCTTCAATTTCCGGAATCGCACCCGTGTAGTGAGCAATCTTCGGCCCGCGCAACATGCTCTCAAACTTCAGCATGTTCGTCACCGCCTCCGAGTCGCTCTGCTGCTCATGGGCAAACTGCAAAGGGCTACACTTCGTCCCCAGCAACCTCGTCCGGCTGCCGTCACAAACCCGTACAATCGCACCCCAGTTCTCGTTAATGGCATTCTCGGCAAACTCCGCGTAGGCAAGCTCGTCGCCCGGATGTTCAAATTCGAGGTGCTGTATGTAACCCTTCTTATCAGGGTCACCCTCGCTAACGTCGTAAACCTTCATGGTCTTCGGCGTAGCGTAAATCTCAATCGCCGTGGCGCCGGCTTCAAGCTGCAAATCACCGGTAATCAGCACACCGCTCGCGTCCCTGGTAGGGTCCGCAACCACATCGTCCCACCTGAACAAAATAATATGGTTGTTAAACGAAACAGGGCGGCCAGCATTCACGTTGCTTTTCCTTACCGAAACTAAACTGTAACTCATATCTCTTTTCCTCCTTTAATTATTCACTTGTTACTTAAACCGCCTTAAAAGGTGCCCCTCCACTTCAGCATGGCACACTCTCAAAGCACGTTATATTTAGCTCCCCGATCCGCTTCTGTCAGGCGGAGGCAAGTAGGCAAAAATCAGCTCTTCAACGGCAAAGCCAACACCCAGCCAGAATTCGGCAAATACCTTCACATCGTAGTTCTCCACCTGGAAGAAGAGCCTCGTTGCTCCGCCAGCCTCATTTTCATGGATCAGGCGAATGAAGTTTTCCTTCGGCGTCGAAAAGAAGATCCCGCTTCCGCGCATCGCCTCAAGCGGCACAAAAGTCAGCTTCGAGAAATCCGGACCCTTCAACCGGCCATCGGCATTCTTCGTGGTCGGAAACAGGTCACGATACCTGAACTGAAACATCTCCTCAATCTCCGGATCAATGAAAATGTTCATCCCCTTTGAATGATACAGCGGGGCAATACCCTTCAGCCAGGTTGCATAAGCTTCAATCACGTCAACCACGTTGGTCGCGGTCACTTCGGTCACACCGGCACCCAGCACAGCAGCAGTGGGAACAAACCAGTTGGCAGCATTTGTCGGCACAGCCGCCAAATCCTGCAAAATCGTCAGGTAACCATCCATGCTCTTTCCGGTAGCCTGGCCAGCCTGGCCTTCGGTCACGGCACCCAGAGCTTCATATACGCCAGTGGCAATGAGCTTCAGCTCAATGTCCTCGTCAATTTTCGGCCTGAGCAACTGCTCAACAATATACCGGGTAACCGGCATCTGGTCCGGAGTCACCTGCTCGTTATACAGGTAGCTCAACCAGCTATCCGTAATGTCGTCAGGCGTAATGGGCAGGTTAACCTTGTGCCTCCGGTTCTGAATTTCAATCGGCGAAAACTTCGAGCTTCCCAGCGGAGTCCACTTCGCAACAAACTGCTGCACCACACTGGTAATAATGGCAGTGCTCGCCTTCCAGCTCGTAATGGCCATTTTCGTGGTCATGTACTTCTGGCTCTCGGTCGGCTGGGTAATCTTCTTGTAAATCTCCAACTGAATGTTGAACTGGCTCATGTATTCGCCAAACTCAGTCGCAAGCTCGGTGCTGTCAATCGTTGACCCCATTTTCATGTTGCCAAAATTGAACGACCCCGAGTTCTTCGCCAAAATAGCCTTCGAAGAGTCACCGTTCAGCTTGTCAAAAGCCATCTGGTTATGAAAGTACGACCGGTTGGCCTTCTTCCCGTGCCAGGGCTCGCTCACAATCGCATCCTTCGCCTCAATGGTTTCAGCCGCTTTGCTCTCATCGGCAACGGCGCTCAGCACCTTCACCGTCTGCTTCAGCGTATCCATTTCCTTTGCGGTAGCCGACAGTTGCGACCCAAGCCTTTCAACTTCCTCCTGGTGTTTCCGGGCCATCTCGGTATTAATCCGCTCAACTTCCGCCTGGTGGTCAGCGGCCATCTCGCGCATCTTGCGCTCGTTCTCCTGCCTTACAGCCTTAATGGCAGCGGCGGCCCGCTCTGCAGCATCAGCTTTTTCAAGGTTCGGCTCCATCGAAGCTTCCCACTTCCCAATAGCCTCCTCCCCAAAAACATCAACAAGTTTCGCCCGCTCTTCCGTAGTGAACAAAACCTTTCCCTTTTCGTTGTAATCAAAATCCTGTTTCCCCAGAATCGAAAGTACAACCCCCTTCAGTTTTTCAAACATCTTTCTCCTCCTTTTTAAAGTTATCCGTAATCCAAAATATTATTTAAGCTTCCTTAAATCAGCAAAAGCATAAGCCATTTCAACAGCCTTATACAAACTTCCAATCGCATCGGCCAGCCCCGCCTTCACCGCGTCGCCACCAAAAAACATCTTCCCGTTCAGCAACCCCTCGGTCAGCAGGTTAAGCTTCTTTCCCCGGGCACCCTTCACCGCCTCCTGAAACTGCACCGCCAGCGGGCTCAGTATGTTCCGTTGAAGCGGTTCGTAGTCCCCCTTAATAGCCTTCTCAAACTCCGCATTTTTATGCGTGCTTTCCGGAGCATACACCGTATGAAGTTTTACCCCCTTGGTTTCCCAGAAATCAGTATAGTCGGCAAACTGCACCATCACCCCAATGCTCCCAAACTCACTGCTCAGCTCATTGTCAGCCACAATGTAGTCGGCAAACACACTCACATACATGGCCGCGCTCGCCACCAGGTCACCATGAACAATTACCGGCTTCTTCATCTGCTTGGCAAACCTGATAGCCTCCAGCATCGGCGGAATAGCATTCACCGATCCCCCCGGACTGTCAACATCAAGTACCAGCGCCACAATATTCTTGTTCATCGCTGCCGTCTTCACCAGTCCGGCAACACTCATGGTCCCATAGCTGCACAGGTCGTCATACTTCAGCAACTCCCCCTTCATGGGCACAATAGCTACCGTGTTCTCAGGCACATCATTCAGGTCATCAATGTCATCCGGAGTAAACGTCCCGGCCATGGCAGCTTTAATCTGCAGCCTTCCACGGTCCTCAAACATTACGTCATTCCCGTTCAGCCAATTCGCCACCACCGGCAAAAAACCATTCACGGCCCGTAGGTCCATCATCCATGCGTGCCGCAAAATCTCAGTCAATACCCTCGATGTCTTCATGCTTCTCTATCATTCAACCGCCCAATTATATACATAAAAAAAAGTCCCCTAAAGGACTTTATTATTTTACGTATATAATACTACTCATCAAATAGTTATGTATAAAATTGTAAAACTACATTATTATTAAATTTTCGCATATTTTCTCCTCTAAAAAGTGGTTGTAAATTCGTATAATGAAAACAAAGGCATAGCTGGCTATAATCAGTTAAATCGAATATACTTGCAGGTCTAATATGGTCAAGTTCCCATATTCCATTTTTCCCATAATTATTCCAATTCATCCCATCTTTAAATTTTGATTGAATATAATTTCTTAATTCTTCACTTCCAATTCCAAGTACATTCATCGTTTCATTAGAACAACATGTTCCATTTAAGGCATCCCAAATTCTTTTATGCCAATTTAACCTAAGTTTAAAATTAATATCAATTTCTCTTCTTTGCTTAAGATATTTATTCAAATATATTTTTCTTGAATCTTTTACAGATTTTCCGTATTTTCTATTACGTTCTTGTATTTTTTCCTTATTATTCAATCTATATATTCTCCCGGCTATAGCAAGTTTAGCTTTTAATATTGGGTTTTCACTGATCTTCTTTTTCCTTTTAGCCCATGTTATTGGATTTGTATTCTTAGCCATAATGGCTCTACATTCTTTGCAAACAGCCCTTTTACCATCTTTTGATATTTTTTGATTATGAAATAATTCTAATGGTTTTTCAGTAAAACAAACCGTGCAAATTTTTGATTCAAATTCAATATTTAATTTGTAAGGAGGTACGTATCTGTGAATTAGCCCTTTTTTTCTTAAATGGTAAATGATTGAATTAAGTGCCCTATCATTTATTTTTAAATATTCCTGAATTTCTACTCTCGATAATTTATCAATATTATTGATAATAAATTCGTCTCTTGTCATAATATATTTTTATTTTAACATTCCAAATTGTAATAGCGCAATACTCCCGGCAATCTTCCTTTCCAGCCTGGTCATAACCACATCACCCATTACACCCCGCTCCCGCTTTCCGTTTCATCCATCCACCGGGCCCGCTCCTTCGCCTTCCGCGTAAAGCTCATCAAAGTGCTGCTCGTCTCAGTGCTCCACGTCATCCGTAGTCTCACAGGATATACCAGATCACCATAAATTTTCGTTCCGTTATTCTGAACCACCTTTAATACAACCGGCCTTAAATCGTTTTCCAGAGCCCATTGCACCATCTCCTCGTCTTCACCCGGGACATCAACCGCCATCTCCTGCTCATACGTCCGCCCCGCAACCTCCCTGGTAGTCTTTTCACTCACAAAACCAGTCCCGCTTGTGAAAGGAATACGCACCCAGTCCTTCCCCGTTTTCAACGTTACAGCCACACGGTCATTCACCGCCACCTGCACCGATTCAACATCCTCCACCAGCGAGTACCACAACTCGCAAACCCTTATTACCCTTGCTTCATTCTTTTCCATCACATCATATTTTAAATCGTTAATACTTCAATCGTTTTTAACTTAATTTTCTTACCGTCAATACATATTGTTTTTTGCCGTACCAACTGACAATCTTTTAACATTTTTTAACATTTCTTTTTTGTGCCGAACATACTTTCTGTTCCGCTCCTCATGTAAAAACCTCGAATACTCCCTTTCAACCCTATCCGAGTAAAACTCCGGAAGGTCCAGTTCATCCAGCAACATATACACAATCTCCTTTTTATTGATCCCCCTTCGCCTGGCCTCCGTTATGCAATCGTGGCTCACCAACTTCCAGTACCGCATAATTCGCTTCACCAACACCATCTGCCGGTCGTCGCTCAGGTAACAATACGTTTTCGGATTCTTATGCTCCATCGCCGGAATACCAATCCTGAAAGTATCCACCCCGTAATATTGTTGCTTTGCCCCTGGCGGTTTAGGTTTAACCAGAAATTGAAGCAGCAAGCTCAGGTCATGTCCTTTATCAAAAAAAAATATACCGTTAGCATTCTCCCCATCGTTATTAAACCGGGCTCGCAAAAACGCCTGGTAAAACGGATCCAGTTTAATCACACAAAAATTATCCTTTGCCATCCTTCTGTATTTTAACTTTCATATTTCTTCATAAGTTTCAAAAATCCTCTACCGATCACCGATCACCGGTCACCGAATACTGATCACTGGGCATCCGATTACCGGTTTCCCCTCCGGTTCCTTAACCACTTCAAACGTGTACCACTTCCTCGTCCCCGTCAAATGTTCAACCACAATCGTCTTCTGTCCCGTATTATTTTCCCATATCAAAGCCAAAGCCTCAATCCTCTTCTTTTCTTTTCTGAAATCGTAGCACGCCATACCAACCGTTTTCCAAATATTACAACATCAAAAGCCTTAAACTATGGACACCAACAACTCAACCTCCTTCTCATTTTCAACAACAAAAGGGCGCACCTCCGTAGTCCGCGTCACAATCATTCTTCCGCTTCCATTACACACCTGGCACACTATACACCCAGGATCATCACTCCCAACAACTTCAGCATAAAACCTTACCATCCCAATCCCCCTACAGTTCTCACACAGTTTAATCAGGCGCTCCGTCTGCACCCGTCCAATAGGTTTAATTAGTCCGCTCATTGCTTCTTCTCTGCTTTCTTTAGTTTTTCAAAATGTTTAAATACCATATCCATACCCTTGCAATAGGCCCTAAGCACAATACTAAAAGCATGCGCCTTAAACCACACTGGGTCCATCTCCTTTTGCTTTTCAATTAACCGCTCCATCAAAATAGTGTACATCCCCGAAGTCCCCTTCAACTCCTCCGGCATATCTTCCGGCATATCTTCCGAGTCAAATACCGACACCAATCCCCTGATCTCAACAATTAAGTTAAGCATCTGCATCGCCTTTAAACTTTCGGCAGGTTGCTTATCCACATTCGGCACATCAATCAGTTCTTCAAGTTCATCAAGTTTTTCAAGTATCATTCCGTTTCCTCCTTTACAAATTCATGTGCAATAAGAAAATTGTTTCCTTCGTTAAAGTTTGGTTTACCATTCCAATCACGCACCGTTACCAACTTCGCAACAAACCTTATTTCAATAGTTTCACGATTGTCGTAGAAATCATAGTCAGCAAGGTCAAGCATCTTTTTGAGGTAATCCTGTGCATCTGTGGGGTGTTCTGCTGCCACATAAAAAGTGTGTCTGTGTGACTTTGTTTTTAATTCATACAAGTTCATTCCGCTTCCTCCTTTCTTTGAAACTCTTTCCACCATTCCGAAAACTTAGGGCGATAGCTTTCAATAAATCCTAAATTAAACCCATCATCAAATGCAATCTCAGCACAATGCTTCCCGTATTCTTCCATTGCTTTAAGTATCAAACTTTTTTCAGGGAATGACGGTATGTTATTTTTAAATATTTCTTCTTTCTTGTTCATTCCGCTTCCTCCTATTTTTTAGATAAATCATAAGGGTGCGTTATCTCACTCGGTTGTTTTGCTGACTTCAAAAAGTCAACCTTATCCTGTAATGCTTTGTCACGGGTTGATGCTTCGCTGTATTTCTCAAAGCAGGTTTTTTCACCACCTATATAGTCAGAACATAAATCAACTTTACGACCATCCTTAAATTCCATAGTAGTATAAGGTGGTGTTATTTCTTTTCCGCAGTAGTCACAATATGTAATTGTAACCTCACGCATTTCTTTCTTGTTCATTCCGTTGCCTCCTTCCTTCCTGTTATCCTGTCAAGGTATTCAATGCTTCGTGTTATCGCAAAGTCAAAATCACCACCGTAATCCTTCAAATCAACACCGTGTTTTGATATAAAAACGGCTATTTGGTCAGTCCAAAACTGAATCGAAATATCGTATCTATCTGAATATTTCAACAGTCTTGCTAATTGTTTCAGGTCTATTCCGTTAGGTAGGTTCATTTTTACTCCCTTCTTCTAAATCAGATTTTAATATAACATTATCCAATTTTAGTGCTTTATACTTTTCATAAGTTGCTTTTTTCGCTCTTACAACTATTCCGTTAAATTCCAAACCGTCAATACCAACAGTTGTGTGTTCTGTTTTTTGTTTTCTGAACTTATGAAATTCTTCCAACAATATGCCGTGCATAAACTCAATAGGTGAAGGTTCGTACTTTTCCCATTGTTCTGTCATTCCTTTGCCTCCCAAAGTTTTAATACTTCTTCAATCGTGTGCTTTGTGTCATCCATCTGCGCTGAGTTGTACCAAGCCTCTGTCAACTCACCGTAGTACCACCCATTGTTGTATGCCCATATCCAAAATGATTGCATATCATCAGGGGTGTAGGTAGGCTTTCCCAATTCACTAACAATCGTGTCAATGGCTTGCTTATCTTTATCAGACAAAATGCCATAACCGCATCGTTTTAGTTCTTTTAATACATCAATTGATTCCTGTAACGTCATTCCGTTGCCTCCTTCTTTTTCCGTGATGGTGATAATTATTTTTTTCATATCAAAAATATTGTTCAGTTTTTCCGTACATATATCCTGTTATATGGCATTTAAACAAGCCTCAGTTCCTTGAACCAGTTATATAACTTTGTTTTGTTTTGAATTGAATAACCCCATTTACCAAAGATTATAAAATAAATAGGCAGCCCAATAAACATTAACAATAACAATATCAATGCAAATGGCAGTGTTATTCTTATCCACCATCTAACTTTTTTTTCAGTTACTGTGTAAAACTCAATATCTAATTCTATCCATCGTTCACACATTTCTTCATCGCTGAGTTTTTTAAGCTCTGGAAATACTTCTCGCATTTTAGGAATATAATTTGCATATCCATGCGACCAAACTCTCTTTAATTTATCGAACATCATTTTGATTTATATTTAAGTTGTTAATAATCAAATAAAAACGCCATATAACAGCACCTCATACGCCATGCGGGTTTCAGCTAATTTTGCAAGTACGGTTCTCGCTGGCGTGGTTCATATAGGTTAATAATGAAGTAACCACGAAATCCCGCACGGTCGTATAGCTGCGACCCGTTATCGGTGTCGTTTTCTCTTTTAACCGTCAATGTCAGGCTTTTCATTGCTTTGTGATTTTTGTGGTCTTATTTCCAACCCTGACGAAGTATATCCCCTGCGGCAGTGCGGAAATGCTTATGTGACGGTCATGTGATTTAACCACGCATTTGCCTGTCAGGTCGTAAATTTCGGCATCTCCGCTAACATGGATTATGTCACTTGAAGGGTTTGGGTAAACGGAAAGAATAGCCTTCACATCGTCAATAGCCGTTACTTTCAAAATCTGGTCAATAGTAGGTCTAACATATCCATGCCTTACCCCATCGAACACAACCAGTACCACCGGTAAATTCACCTGCCCATTCACTGCCAGGTTAAATTCCAGGGCCACGCTGAATAGCTGCCCCAGGCATCCGGACGAATCAATGTTGCAATAACTATATGGCACCTTCGCAGCATCAAGCTCACTCCGCAGGTTCGCCGTAAACCCACAACTGTTCCTCCCGTAAACCGTAATTTCATACGCCTGAACGAATGAAAAGCAAAACAGCAAAGCCAATAATAAAACCCGTTTCATTATGATTTCTCCTTCCTTATTTGGTCACGCATCCACTTTGCACCTTCAATCCAAGTTTGCATCTCAGCAAATCCCGCAATGCTGTCGGATTGAAGTTCGTTTTCAATAGCATACTGCTCTATTTCATCGTCAGTAGGCAAAGGCTTTTCAAGTTCACTAACGATTACATTAGCATCATTTCGTGTTATCAAAATACCTAATTGTCTATTCCAACTCGCTTCATTTAAACCCTCTTGAAAGTGAATGGAGTTGGATATACGGTCTTTTAATTTTAAAATTACCTGATTTAATTCATCGGTCATCTTGATTCCTCCTATTTACCGGTTATTTGAATGTTAATTATCGTTCGCTTCACCGTGTCGTTCTTTCTGAACAACCCGCCCACAGGTTCCACAATCTTCTTAACCTCGTATTCAACCTCGCAATCAGTCGAATCAACGATCATACTTATAGCTTCAATAATTTTTTTATCCATGGTTTTACTCCTTAATCTCTTTAACATCATTCATTATTTTCTCCACTAACAGCACCCTCTCCTTAAAAACTTTATCCGTCTCCATCAGGTTCTTTACAACCTTCATCGAATGTATCCCCGCCGTATGATCCAAACCCGCATAAACCTCCGTTATCATCCGCAACGATTTCTTCGTATGCCGTATCTGCCACCATATCGAAACCTGCCGGGCATTCACAACCTCCCTCTTTCTGGTCCGTTCATACAACCTTTCCTTTTCAATCTTCCACACCTGAGCCACACAATCATCTATGTTCATCAGCCCCGGATACACCACGTACTTCATCTCTCAATTTTTTCAAAAAAATGAAAAAAACGTTTTTTTTGCCCCATGTCAAAAATCGGTTCCAAAGGTTCCAAGGGTTCCAAGGGTTCCAAGGGTTCCAAGAAAATATTTATTCATGTTTTTATTAATTAATTGATTATTACTTATATATATATATATTTGGACCTTGGAACTCTTGGAACCGTTTTTCGCTTACACACTAAAATTTATTTTTTTTCATTTTTTTTGTCAAAAAGGAAGGTCATTTGGCATATTACCGACAAAAGAATCTGGTACACTAATATCTTCTTTTACTGGTTCTGGCTCGCGGTACCCAAAAACTTTGTGCGATCCTACTATCGGCATCTCCTTCTTTTGCTCATCACTCATCTTGTCAAATAGCTCCCTCGGCAAACTTTGTTTCACTAAATGAGTCTGGTTATCCCGCTTTTCATTCAGCTCAAATCCTACCAGGTCCACATAAATTCCCCTCTCTCCCCTGTAAAAATTATTCGCATCAATCGGAATCACAATGCACTCTACCAACCCCGTTTTTCCCTGCAGTTTCATAACCGTGTGTTTAAACTGCGTCAAATTAATCTTTGTCGAAATCATACTCATAGCATCAATTTTTTAAAATGGTATTCTATTATCTGGTACATCTGGCAGCGCTTCCCGCCAGTCATTATTTCTTTCACCTTCCGAATTAATCGGCACATCAATCTCCGGGAAAACATCACGCTTCACCAGCTCGTCAAAGTCAAACATGTGTGCGCTCGTATTTTTCCCCGATCCTCCCGCAAAGAAGTGGCTGCTCTTCAATCCTATGTAGCTGAAATGATTATGCGAATAATCCATAATTGTCTGCAATCCCAGCCCTGGCACACCATACACCTTTCGGTATTCCTCCATATACTTCGCATAAGCCCTGTCAAAGTCCAGGTATAGAATCCTGCGCGGAGGATTAAACTTAATCTCCTCTTTATTGGCTGTGCCTCCAAGCTTTGTAGTCTTCCGCTCTTTATCCTTCAGGCTGATGTCATAGTCCGCCTTCGTAATCTTTCCATCCTGAATCAAACCACCAATGATCCTCCAGAATGTCCCCAGCGAATCCGTCGATCCAATCTTTTCACTCTGTTCAATCGCATCATTAAGGCACCGTTCTTTAAACAGCTCCGCGTTTATGCCAATGTCAACCTTCGTCTCCTTCTGAAAAATCCACACAATCGTCGATAGTATCGTGTAGTTTCTCAAAATCCTATCCTGCACCGTAACCCCACGCCTTATAAGCTCCTCCTTATACTCCTCAAAAATGTCCGCAAACTGCCGCCCAAACCGCGCCTCCAATATTGGCCGCTCACTTATAAGCGTCGTCACAATCTGACTCAACCCCTGCTCCTCCATCCTCCTGAGCTGGTCAAACTCTTTTGTAGCCTCGCTCGAATACCCATGCTTTGGCTTCACAAAAAACCGCACAATGCTCCGGTTATACAATGAGTTGTCATCCCTCTGCGGAAGGTACTGACCCGATATTACCGCCGCCGAATTAATCTTATCACTCTCAGTCCTGCTGTCCCGGCTCATCTTACCCTTCTCCCGGCCCGCACCATCATACGCCGACTTCAATGCCTGAAAACGGCTCTCCTGTATAGCATCCGTGTATTCATCGTACCATATCACCACGTCCCTGTACCTGGCCAGGTACCTGAAGAATGCAACATCGGTCCCCGAGTTCAAATTAAAGGGCGGAGCTCCCCGCTGAAAAACTGCGCTCAAACTCCACCCTAACTGACTTTTCCCCGATCCCGTTTCCCCATGTAAAAACAAATGTGGAAATATCTTGTATATGTTGTAAATCAACGACCTGTATAATGCCGCAATCAAAAACGCAACCCCATACTGCCCGTTGTTCTGGTACGAAAATACCCGCTGAATCTGCTCACTCCATTGCTTTGTGGTAATCCCCGATGCCTTGTAAATAAATCGTCTGTCATTTTCATACACATCATCATCGGCCCTCAGTTCCGAATAAACCTCGCTGAATGCCGGTGAAAAATAATTCTTCTCACCATGTTTTATAATCCCCATTTCATCCACCGGCTGCCACTTCCCGTTAAATCCCCCGTTGCTGAAGGCCCAGAATCCCTCCGGCTGCCAGCCAAATGTCCGTATCTCAAAACACTTCGGAAACTTCTCACCTATGTACCTCAATAGTTTCTTAAAGAGCTGGTTATTTATAAAAATCAGGTAGTTCCCTTCCGAATACAAAAACTTCTGAAAAGCGTCCACACTCACCATCGCGTCGCTCGGCACATCACACAACATCGAATAACCAAATTCATTCACAATCCTAATCAACCTCCGGTTGTTCGTCGGTGAGTAAATATGAAACAGAGGCTCGATTATAAAATTCGTCCCCTCAGTAAATCCCTGCGCCGTGGCGAAAAAATATTTGTTGTCGTCCAGGTAAAACCCAAATTTCTCCAGCGTCGTAGTGTCCGCATCTTCGCTCGGTGCCGCCGCCTGATCCGCCAGGTCCTCGCGCTCATCACTCTGCAGCTTGTATTCATCCTTCCATGGCTTCACCGGCTTATGCCGCTTCCCCAGAGTCTTTATGTAATACAACCGCTGGTGCACCTGCGGGTACTCCATCACCAAACCTACAATCTTCCGGTAAGCACCATACATTATGTCCGGATCCCCCGCCGCCAGCGACACAATCTTTTCTGCTTCATCCAGAATATAATCCCTTCCGGTTTCCGCTTTATAATTCCGCCATTCTTTCAGCTTCGGCGAAATATTTTCTTCCCTGCCGGCATACGGGTCAAGCTGTAGGCTTTCAAGTTCCATACGGTTAGTTGTTCAAATAATAAGTGTAAAGCCATTTCTTTGTACTCTCCTCCGATATATCCTCCCGGTCATCGGCCATGTCAAAAAATCTCTCCAGGTGCCCATAGGTCTCCCTTAAAAACTGAATATGAGGTTTAATCTTCTGCGATTTTTCCATGCTTTCACTCGCAATCTCAAGCAACCGCTGGTAAAACTTTAAGTTAAAAATGTCCATCTCAATCCTAATCCCGAAGCTTCGCCTGTACGATCTCAGCAATTCAAAGGCAGTGTTATCCTGAATAAACATTTTGTCCTTCGCAATATGCCCGAGTTCCTTATTCAAAAAATCGTCGCCCATTCCAAAAGCTTCCGAAATCGCCTTTTCAGTATAACCGCTGCATCTCAGCAATGACTTTAAAGTAGCAATGTCAGCAGTCAGCCTTCTCACCGTTTCATCGTGCTCCGCATCCCGGGCCTCCATCGCGTCGTGCTCCTGGGCAATCGCCACCAGGCAGCGTTGAGTCTTTAATAAATTACCACCGGTCAGCCTACCGGTTTTGCCAAGCCAGGCAATCACCTCGTCGAGCTCCTTAATAGCCTTCATCCGTTCCAGTTCAGTTTTTAATATTCCGTCGATTCTCAATACCGCTTACCCTAATCAAATCATTCCCGCAGTCCTCGCATTTCTCAACTTCATCCTTCACCACCTTCACCATCCGCAGTTCCGCAAACGACTCCTCCCACACACTCCCGCACGAAAGGCACTCAATCTTAAAATGTCTGTACTCCTTCATTTCATTATCAGAATTTCATATTTTTGAGTTTACCTATCTTCGCTTCCAGCATTTTAATGATAGTCGCGCGCCCCTTAATCTCCCGTTCCTGTTTAAGCTCATCGTTCAGAAACTTAATGTACCGGTGCCGGTCATAATCATCCTTCGGATACACAAGCGCAAGCGAGCTCCGCAAATCATCAACACTCATAATCATAGCTACCTCCCCGAAAATTCTTTAACCTTATCAATCAAATCCCCAATGGCAATGATCGACTCCCTGGTAAATTTTCCCCCGCAGTTTATCGGCTGCTTCGTTTTGGTAAAAGGTTTCTTACAGTCGGCTACCAGTTGGTCCCAGCGGTTTAACTTCTCATCCGGGATTTCTGCCAATGACAAAATATTAATAATGGCACTCAGTTCATTCGATTTAGCTTTCATCTCTGTCCTTAATGCTTCTCCTATCCCGATTCGCTTTTTTAGATTTTCAACCTCCTGTAAATGATTCTCAATAACCTCCTGGGCCCGGAGGTTTTCACGAAGCAACTCCCCTATCCGGCTGTTCAGGCTTTTAATCCGGGTTTTGTAGTGTTTGATTTCCCCCTGTATGCTGGCTATATAAGCAGCCATCAGCACAACGATTGTTCCAAGTAAGTAACTCATGGCTTCACGGTATTAAAAAGTGAATCATCAATAACCGATACTTCTGAAACCTCCAGATCGAATATTTTTCCATCATTATCCTCCCATGGATCATGTCTGAAATCAATCATTACTACATAACCTGAGATTATATATGGGTATGTGCCGGGTTTTAAAATCAACTTCCCGCCCATTGTAGCATTAGCAATCTCCATCATCAGTGTTGATTTTACCTCCAGCAATGCCGCTCTATATCCATCAATAACATGCGTCATTGAAACGAGTTTCGATTGGTAGTGCTCCAATTCAGTGAGAAGTTCTTTTACTGTTGCCTTTACGTTAGTTTCCATGTGTTCAGTTATTTTCGGTTAAGTTCCCTGGTTAATTTTCTGCTGGAATTACATCGCTTCTTTGCCATTTCAACTGCCCTGGTATTACGCACAACCTTCCCGTTAAGCCGGGTATAATAAGGCTTGTCATTTGCAGCCCGGCGAATAGCCTGGCGACTCTGGCGGTACACCAGTTTGTGCTTCGTCTTCCTGAAAAATGGTCCGGCGTCTGCCGTAAACCATATTCCCGAAGTCAAAATAATGGTCAGGATAATCAGTAGTTTTTTCATAAAAGTTCGATCATAATTTAAAAAGTAGGGGAAGTGCTCTCGCTCCCGCGCTCATGCTTCCCCCATCCTTACAAACCTG
>CAZRMB010000015.1:9802-19939 GCA_964600925.1 uncultured Syntrophomonas sp. | reverse complement strand
GTTCTTTCCCAGGTAAATTCGTTTTCACTGCGGCCAAAATGTCCATATGCAGCCGTTTTTTGATAGATTGGACGCCTCAGGTCAAGATCTCTGATGATTGCCGCCGGGCGCAAATCAAAATATTCTCTAACCAGGGCAACAATTTTTTCATTGGGAATTTTATTGGTGCCGAACGTTTCTACTGAAATAGAAACCGGATGCGCCACTCCAATGGCATAAGCAAGCTGAATTTCGAGACGATCTGCAACGCCTGCTGCCACCATGTTTTTAGCTACATATCTGGCCGCATAGGCCGCTGAGCGATCCACCTTGGTCGGATCTTTACCTGAAAATGCTCCCCCTCCGTGACGAGCCATACCACCATATGTATCAACAATGATCTTTCTTCCGGTCAGTCCGCAGTCCCCCTGGGGGCCGCCGATGACAAAACGGCCGGTAGGATTGATATAATACTTGGTTTGTTCATCAAGCATTTCTGCCGGAATTATTTTTTTAATTACCTGTTCTAATATATCGCTTTCAATGGTAGCTATATTAACATCCGGGTGGTGCTGGGTGGAAACAACTACCGTGTCGATCCGAACCGGTTTGTCGTCTTCATACTCGACTGTTACCTGGGTTTTTCCATCCGGACGCAGGTAAGGGATGATCCCTTCTTTTCTTACATCGGTCAAGCGTTTGGCCATTTTACTGGCCAGCAGGATCGGCATGGGCATAAACTCGGCCGTTTCATTGGTGGCATAACCGAACATCATACCCTGGTCACCGGCACCGATAGCCGCAACATCAGAATCAGTCATTTCACCGCGTTTGGCCTCCAATGCATTGTTAACGCCCATGGCAATATCACCTGATTGTTCATCCAGTGAGGTTAAAACTGCGCAGGTTTCACTGTCGAAGCCATATTTAGCTCTTGTATAACCTATATTTTTAATTGTATTCCTAACCAGCCGGGGAATATCAACGTAGCATTCCGTCGTGATTTCACCCGAAACCAGCACCAGACCGGTTGTAACGATCGTTTCTGCTGCTACCCGGGCAAATGGGTCCTGAGCTATAATTGAATCGAGAATGGCATCAGAAATTTGATCTGCCATTTTATCAGGATGACCCTCAGTTACTGATTCAGATGTAAATAATTTCTTGTTCAATTTTCTCCTCCTCTTTCCTGCTCACATTTTAAGCTTGCATTAAATCAATCACGCGGTCGAGTATTGCAGCGGCAACTTCTTCTTTCAGCATTTTGGGCAATGAAACAACTTCCCCGTCACGTGAAATAAAAGTCACAACATTGGTTTCAGTCGCAAATCCTGCTCCTTCGATGGTTACATCGTTGGCAACGATAAAGTCAAGATTTTTTGATTTGAGTTTTTTGCGGGCATTTTCCAGGAGATTTTCTGTTTCGGCAGCAAACCCAATTATTATCTGGTTTTCCTGTTTACGTTTGCCCATTTCTTTTAGTATATCAGTAGTTCCGACTAATTCAAGCATTACAGACTGAAGACCGTTGTCCGTTTTTTTAATTTTTTGATCAGCTATCGCGGCCAGGCGAAAATCTCCTACTGCCGCCGCGCCGATGATTATATCGCACATCGGCTGGTATTTTAGCATGGCATCACACATATCCTGGGAACTCCATACTTCAACCAGTTTTACGTTGGTGGGTGCTTCCAGGTGGGTTTTGCCGCTGACCAGAATTACATCAGCACCACGTGCACTGGCTTCGCGTGCAATTGCATAACCCATTCTGCCTGTCCCACGATTGCCGATAAAGCGAACCGGATCGATATCCTCACAGGTGGAACCGGCATTGACCAGCACTCGTTTCCCTGACATATCCGAGCACGGATAAAGCAAGGAAACAATCCTATCATAAATATCATCAACTGCCGGCAAGCGTCCTTTGCCCTCAACACCGCAAGCCAGCATGCCGCTTTCCGGATCCATTACCTGATATCCGTATGATTGCAGTTTTTTGATATTATCCTGAACGATTGGATTCTTAAACATGTTGGAATTCATAGCCGGCACAATCAATACAGGTGCAGTATTGGCTACGGCCACGGTGGAGATGAGATCATCAGCAATGCCATGCGCCATTTTGCCAATAAAATTGGCTGTGGCCGGGGCTATCACCAGCAGGTCAAGTTGTTCAGCAATACCTATATGCTGAACTTTATATTCAAGTGATTCTGACCATAAGTCAGTTGCTACTTCCCTGCCCGATAAAGTCTTAAAAGTCAGCGGACTGATGAAACGAGTTGCGCCATCAGTCATCATCACGACTACATCAATATTATTTGTTTTTAATTTGCTGACCAGATCAGCAATTTTATAGGATGCAATACCGCCGGTAATGCCAACACCAACAGTTTTAGCCATTGTTTTGCCTCCTTGTCAAGGAAATATCACTTACATACAACTGTTATTTTGCCAGACAATATTTCTTCCAAGGCCTCTGTCACCATACTGGAAAGTCGATAATTCTCGTCGTTCTTTTTATTTTCGGATAGCTTTCTTGCCTCCTTGGCCACTGCCACAACAACTGCGTATTTACTAAAGCTTACATCCATAAGTTCTTTGGTTGACGGTGTAATCAATTTTCAATCACCCCTTCATTATTATTCCTGATCCTGCAGCGCTCGGCTACTATGATGGCATAAACTTTATCCACTGCTTCCTGCAAATTATCATTCATTACCAAATAATCGTAGTAGCGGCTATGCTCCATTTCTTCAGTGCATGCGGCCATGCGTTTCTTAATGCTGTCTTCGGAATCTTTGCCTCTTTTGCATATGCGCATGGCCAATTCCTCGATACTTGGCGGTTCAATAAAAATAAATACGCCCTGGGGCATTTTTTCTTTGACCTGCATAGCCCCCTGAATATCAATTTCCAACACGACATCAAAACCGTTGAGAAGATTATTTTTCACAAAATACTCCGGGGTTCCATACATGTTGTCATATACTTGCGCACATTCAAGAAATTCACCATGTTGGTACATAGCTTGAAATTTTTCATGACTGATAAAAAAATAATCCTCTCCGTCTGTTTCACCTGCACGTGGCAGTCTGGTAGTTGCCGAAATGGATACTTTAATATCAGTCAATCGTTTAAGCACAGCATCTTTGACTGTACCCTTTCCGACCCCTGAAGGTCCGGAAATCACAAATAAAATGCCTGTTCTTTCCATAGCCCTGCGCCTTCTTTAAACTTCCTCGTTGGAATTGTCTTTAGAGCCAAGACGGTTGGCAACTGTCTCCGGCTGCACTGCGGACAGGATGACGTGACCACTGTCGGTAACAACCACGGCTCTTGTTCTTCTTCCGTAAGTGGCATCGATCAGCACGCCTTTTTCACGTGCTTCTTGAATGATTCGTTTGATGGGAGCTGACTCTGGACTTACGATCGCAATGATGCGATTGGCAGCAACAATATTCCCGAAACCGATATTAACCAGTTTAATGTCCATAATTTCCCGGCTGACCCGGATACACCTCCTGATTTATTCAATATTCTGCAGTTGTTCTCTTATTTTTTCCAGTTCGGCTTTCACACTGATTACGATCTGACCCATTTCAATGTCATTGGCTTTGGAAGCAACCGTGTTTATTTCTCTGAACATTTCCTGAACCAGGAAATCACTTTTACGGCCGATCGCTTCATCTCCATTGCTCAGTATTTCATTGAACTGTTTGACATGACTTTGCAAACGTACAATTTCTTCCGTAATGCTCACATGGTCTGCAAAAATCGCCACTTCCTGCAAAATCCTGTTATCATCTATAGATTCAAGAGGAATCATTTCTTTGATTTTGTTTCTTAGCTTTTCTTCATATTCCTTTTCCAGAAGCGGTGCCCTTGCTTCCAGCTTCCTGACTTCGTTGAGTATAAAATCAGTTCTGTTCATCAGATCCGTCAGCAAATTCTGGCCTTCCTTGATGCGCATGGCCATTAAACCATCAGTGGCCTCCGCGATCGACTTCTGTAGAGTCTGCCAGGTTATTTCCAGATCTTCTTCAGCATCTTCCAGGCTGAACACATCCGGCAGGCGGAATATGTCAATCAGGCTGAAAACTGCATTCATATCCAAATATTCCGCCAAATCCTTCAAAGATTTATGATAAGCCATCGCCAAATCTTTGTCAACCTTGATATTTCTCGTGCTTTCTCGTGTTTTCTCAATATTAATGCTTATTTCAATGCGACCTCGATGAATTTGCTTTTTGATCTCTTCCTTTACCCTTTCCTCTAAAAGGCCGTAACGGCGGGGCATTCTTATATGAGGATCAAAATAGCGATGATTCACACCCTTTATTTCACAACTAATGGTATATCCATTCTCATTGACCTGACTACGGCCAAATCCAGTCATACTTTTAATCATCTAGAATTCAACCTTTCCTAATACATTATACATACGATCAAACGCTTCCTGCATTCTTTCCCGAGGAACGGTAAGCGCTATTCGGAAATAGCCTTCCCCATATTCACCGTAACCATTACCGGGAGTAATGATAACACCTGCTTTATCCAGCATCAATTCTGCAAATGATGCAGATGTAAATCCTTGCGGTACCGGCGCCCAGAGGTAGAAAGTGGCCTGAGGTGGTTCAATGTTCCAGCCCATCTTACGCAAGCCAGCCATGGCAATATCCCGGCGCTCCTGGTATATAGCACAGCTTTCTTTAATGCTCTCCTGCGGTCCCTTTAAGGCTTCGATCCCGGCATATTGGATGGCCTGGAAAACACCTGAATCAACATTTGATTTGAAACGTCCCAGTGCTTCCACCGCATCACGGTTGCCGGCTGCCCATCCAATTCTCCAACCGGTCATGTTGTATGTTTTTGACAGCGAGTGAAATTCAATAGCTACATCTTTAGCTCCTGGAGCCTGCAAAAAGCTGGGCAGAACAATCCCGTCAAATGCCATCTCTGAATAAGGCGCATCATGACAGACAAGTATATCGTATTGACGCGCAAACTCCACTACTTTGGCAAAAAAGTCCAGACCGGCGATAGCTCCGGTAGGATTGTTGGGATAATTTAAAAACATGAGTTTGGCTTTACGGGCTATTTCCGCCGGAATATCTTCCAGCACTGGCAGAAATCCGTTTTCCGGTTTAAGCGGCATGATATATGACTGTCCTCCGGCCAGGAGCGTTCCGATGCCATACACAGGATAGCCCGGATCCGGCACCAGACTGATATCATCCTTGTCGAGATAGGTAAATGAAATATGGGCTATACCTTCCTTGGAACCCAATAAGGTAACGACTTCTGTTTTGGGGTCAAGCTGGACCTTAAAACGCCTGCTGTACCAATCGGCAACCGCCCTACGAAATTCCAGCAATCCGACTGAGCTCGGATATTGGTGATTGGCACTATCGTAAATGGAAGATGCCATTCGGTCAATGATATGTTTCGGGGTAGGTATATCAGGGTCGCCAATGCCCAGATTGATTATATCAATCCCATTTTCTTTGGCCTCAGCTATTTTTTGTTCAATTCGGGCAAACAGATACGGGGGCAGATTCTGCATGGCGTTGTTAACTTTCATAATATCCCTCCAACAGTAGAATTTTTATGTTTATTCTTTCATCTCAATTTTGCCGTTGAAAACGTATTCAGCCGGTCCGGTCATATAGACATGGTTGTTTTCTTCATTCCATTCAATATGCAGATCTCCGCCCAGTAAATGAATGGTGGCTTTTCGATCAGTCAAATCATTCAAAACCGCCGCTACCAGCGTTGCACATGCTCCGGTTCCGCAAGCCATGGTAATTCCGGCGCCTCTTTCCCAAACCCTCATAATCATTTCATCCCGGGCCAGTATCTGTACAAATTCAACATTCGTTTTGGCCGGAAACATGGGGTCAATTTCTATTATACTCCCCCATGCCGCGACCGGTACCTGATCAATATCTTCAACAAAGTTTATGCAATGCGGATTTCCCATTGAAACTGCAGTCACTTCAAATATTCTCTGTTCGGTTGGTAATGAGACCTTGACCGTTGAGCCTTCTCCTTGCATAGGAATCAACGACCGCTCCAGAACAGGCTGTCCCATATCCACACGCACGGTTACAGATTTTCCCGCTGCTGTTTCAATCTGCGGATAACGAGCACCAGCCAGGGTCCTGACAGAAATATTGTTATTTTTAACCCAGCCTTTTTCATACGCGTAGCGGGCTACACAGCGTATGCCATTGCCGCACATTTCAGGCTCGCTTCCATCAGAGTTGAATATGCGCATAAAAATATCCATTTCTTCATCCGGTCCGACTGCTACCAGGCCGTCAGCACCAATTCCGAAATGGCGATCACAAATAAACTGTGCATATTTCTGCAGATGATCAGCTTCGTTCCATGAGTCTGTTTCAACAATTACAAAATCGTTACCTAAACCGTGCATTTTAACAAAATCCATCTTTACCCTCCAAATCTATCAGAAATCTATGGTAATTGCCTGCTTTACCAATAGCTATTCCATTTTAACATATCTGAGATTGGAAACAAAAACCCTTTGCCAGGTATACATAAGTAAACGCCAGATCACTTTTATGCCGGACAAAGAAAGAATTAGCAACCATTGCCAGGAAAGAAGCGGAACAGTTTTAAAAATAGACTGTAGGAATGGAAGATATATTACACATAATTGCATAAATACTGAAAAACAAACTGCCACAATCAGAAATTTATTTTTAAAGAACCCCAAATCAAATGGTGAAAAATTTTCCGAACGACACTCAAATACATAAAACAACTGCGCAAAGACTAGCGTAGTAAATGCCATGGTACGGGCCAGCTCAAGTCCATCTTGACCATGGGAAGCGCTCCAGCCAAATGCGATCATAAATATGGCAATGGTTATAACCGCAATATAAATTCCCCGGCTAAAAATCGTCAGAGCCATATTATGCGCGAATATACTTTCGTTTTTAGGGCGGGGGCGGCGGTTCATAATTCCGGGCTCAGGCGGTTCCACCCCTAAGGCCATGGCCGGCAGGCCATCTGTGACCAGATTCACCCAAAGTATTTGGATGGGCAGCATAGGCAATGGCAAGGCCATGACCGAAGCCAGCAGCATGACCAAAACTTCACCGATATTGCAACCCAGCAGATAACGTATAAATTTTCTTATATTATCATATATAGCCCGACCCTCATAAACTGCCTTTACAATGGTTGAAAAATCGTCATCAGTCAAGACCATGGCGGAAGCTTCCTTGGTAACTTCTGTACCGCTGATTCCCATGGCAATTCCGATATCAGCGGCTTTAATAGCAGGAGCATCATTTATTCCGTCACCAGTCATGGCCACGACCTGCCCGTGAGATTTAAGAACCTGTACGATCCGATTTTTATGCTGCGGAGAAACCCTGGCCAGTACTCTCTCCTTAATAACTCTTCTATATAATTGTTCATCATCAAGATGATCGATTTCCTGTCCGGTAATAACCTCTTTGGTATTAACCAACCCTATATTTCTTGCAATCGCACTGGCTGTCAAGGGATGATCACCGGTAATCATTACAGGAATGATGCCAGCGCTGAGACACTGTTTGACTGAGCGGGCTGCTCCTTCACGAGGTGGGTCGATCATTGCGCAGATGCCGGCCAGGATGAGATTCGATTCCAATTGCTCATCACTCATGCTTTCCCATTCATTGTTGCGCAATCGCTTATAAGCAAAACCAAGTACCCGCATGGCTTCATCAGCCCATTGGGCTTGCAATTTAAGAAAATATTTCCGTTCCTCATTTTTTAATGGAACCACACCTTCAGACCTGGCTAATTTATCACAAGCAGGAAGAATGACATCCAGAGCACCTTTAACCAGGGCCAGGTATTCTCCGTTCTCTTCAATGATTACAGTCATACATTTACGATTGGAATCAAAGGGGATTTCCCGAAGAATCTTATGGCGCTGATGCAGACCCGACTTGGCAGCCATAATCAGCAATGCTCCCTCGGTTGGGTCTCCTTCAACTTCATAGCCCTTCTTCACCTGTTTCAACAAGGCTTGATTACAATTAAGGGCCACATTCAAGATCATCCGGCTGTTATTTTCATTCAGCGGATCAAAGGATTTTTCCATCCTTTTAAATCCACCTTCGATCTGATAGCCGTTCCCTTCAACTTCTATAACCGTGTTATAGGCAGCAATTTTCTTTACGGTCATTTGATTACGGGTAAGTGTACCCGTTTTATCCGAACAGATGACAGTTGTGCAGCCAAGTGTTTCAACTGCCGGCAGTTTTCTTATGATAGCATTGCGTTTTGCCATTCTCTGCACACCAAGTCCCAGCACAACTGTGACGATGGCCGGTAAACCTTCAGGTATGGCAGCAACGGCCAGACTTATCCCGGCCATGAACATGGTCAGCAGTTTTTCCCCCCGCAAGATTCCGAGCATTGAAACCAGGGCACATACAGCGATGCAGATAATAATAAGTATCTTGCCCAACTGATCCAGTCTTATCTGCAAGGGCGTCATCGATTTATCATTATCTTTCATCATGGCAGCGATTTCACCCATAACTGTATCCATACCGGTGCCAACTACCATGGCACGCCCTCTGCCGCGAGTAACCGATGTTCCCATAAAGCATAGATTGCTTCGTTCCGCCAATACCGTCTCTAATGGACAAATACTAGCGGCATTCTTGCTTACCGGAACAGATTCACCGGTTAAAGCAGATTCGTCAATTTCCAGGCTGCTGCTGTATACAAGCCGCAAATCGGCAGGCACCTTGTCGCCAGCTTCAATTAAGACCAGATCACCTGGGACCAATTCCTCAGCCGGGATTTTTATTCGTTCCCCGCTGCGTATCACCAAAGCTGTTGGTGCGGCCAGTTTTTTTATTTCTTCCAATGATTTCTCTGCCCGATATTCCTGGATAAATCCTAAAACAGCATTGATAACGACGATAGCCATGATCGTAATCGCATCACCCATGGCCCCCACCAAACCTGAAATCAATGTTGCTGCCAGCAGAACCAGCACCATTGTATCAGTAAATTGATTTAACAGAATCATCGCCGGATGAACTTTAGGGGCAGAAACGAATGAATTACTGAATATTTCCTTTCGTTTTAACGCTTCTTTGATCGTGAGTCCATGTTCCGTATCACTTTTAATTAAATTGGCTGTCTCATCAATTTGCAGATTCCACCAGGCACTATTTAACATTAAGTATTCTCCCCTGAAATTACTTATTGTCAAATGCTTATTCACGGGATAGCTATAAAATGACATTAGACAGGCTTTCAGATTGAGTTCATTTAAAAATACATACAAAAAGTCACGGAAACATCCGTGACTTAAAGTAACTCCATATTTAAGGTAAATATTACATCAATGGCTTAAGTTCAAGAGCAGATTCTTCATTAAATTGTGCTTCCTCAACCGTTATCATAAAATGGCTGCCGTTATAATGAAAATCACTGTTTATCTCTGCCCGGTCAAAAATACCACATGATTTGAGTACAAAATCACCTACTCTATTACCAAACAGGATAACATGATCAGGTCGTAAGATCTCAATCTCTTCCATCAAGTAGGGCAGACAGTTCATAACTACATCAACAGTTGGCCTGATGGGAATGCCTTCACATTTTTGACTGGTCAGCAAACATTTAAGCTCTTTATCTATTAGCTTGTTGGACATAAAACAGTTGGCATTTTCCCTTACTGCACAAGCTTTGGGCTGACATCTTTCCATAAATGTGTAATAAATTCTCTCGGTGTTAAGATGCTTTTTTACCATATCCCTGAGATTAATTACTGCATCACGATCCATCGTAAACTTATTGTCACATTCAAACACCATTAACAACTGAGGTTCCAGATCTCCTTTACCCAGTGAAGGTTTCCTTATGCATCTGGTCAGCGACTGGCAGCGGTTACATTTTACGATTCTGTCTTCCATGTTAATGATACGTTTGATATTTTGTTCCCGAGTTCCCTTTTTCATTTCAAACCCCCGTAAAACAGCCAATATTTTTTTAGAATTTTTCTAAATATTCCCGGGTATGATTATTAATACCCCAGGTTGAATCAGCTATCTTGCTGGATATATAGGCACGAAAATTATCATCCAGCTCAGGATCTTCTTTGTCCATAACTAG
>CAZRMB010000015.1:5021-9702 GCA_964600925.1 uncultured Syntrophomonas sp. | reverse complement strand
ACGGTAGAAGGTATCCCGAACAATTCTTGTTCCATATTTTCCCCCTAAGATAATTAGCTGAATCGTATCAATCAGCGTAAAACTCTTTTTGCTCCAACGTAAGAATTTGCATAATATGATGAACTTAAAGGCGTATATATGACACCGCCGCTGCGGGGTGAACTCGAATGAATCATTTGACCGTTACCTGCATATATGCCAACATGATCAATACCACTGCCACCGCCTGCAAAGAAGAGTAAATCTCCGGTCTGCAAGTCACTCTGCGCGACAGCCGTACCAACTGAATATTGACCGGCAGCAGTTCTGGGCAGACTTATTCCGGCGCGGTTAAATATATAGCTGGTAAATCCCGAGCAATCAAAGCCGCCCGGACCGGAACCACCATATCTATAGGGTGTTCCCAAATACTGGGCTGCATCTTCCACCAGTCTCGTACCGCTTATGTTGTCGCCGGATCTGGATACGGGAGTTGTACTGGCAGCCGCCGAAGAACTTATTTTAAGTGTCTGACCAACTTGTAGATTGTCAGAAGATAAGCCGTTTAGCGCCTTTATACTGGCAATGCTTGTCCCAAATTTATTGGCAATAGCCCATAAACTGTCGCCGCTTTTCACCACATAAATACCAGAGTTTGTTGTTGATGCATTATTTACGGTAACTGCCGGTGCTGTCACTGCAGCCTGATTTGTATTACTGGTAAGAATCAATTTCTGTCCTATATTTAAAAAATCCGAACTCAAACCGTTCAATTTTTTTATTTGATCTATACTGACTCCATATGTATTGGAGATTTTCCACAATGTATCACCGGCTTGTACTGCATAATTTGCTGGAACTGCCAAGGCTATCGTCGTTATAAGTGTCCATAAAACCAATGTTGTCAAAAATATTATTGTTTTTTTCTTCATCCTACCCCTACCTTTCGTTGAACAATTGCAATAACTTACTTAATTCAACAGGGATAGGATACTTTCCTGCTATTATTAATTTTTTTTAATAAATTATGTTAATTTATTTTTAAACGTGTTTTTATCAGCAACATCATTTCCTTGTCAATGCCTGAAGTTCCTAGCTGGGCACGGTTTTCACTGCTGCCCGGGCCGTGATAATCTGAGCCTCCGGTAACCAGTAATTTGTTTTCGCGGGCAAGTTTTAAATAATCCTCTGTTTGCCGCACAGAATGCTGCGGATAATAAACTTCCAGTCCTTCAATCCCTTCGTTTAAATACTTGCCAACCAATGTCTGATTTTTTATCAGGCCTGGATGAGCCAGAACGGCTATTCCGCCGCTTGATTTGATCAAACTGATTGCTTCCCGGGGAGAAAATTTATAGCGTTTAACGTAAGCCGGGCGTCCATATTCAATATATTTTTCAAAAACCTGATCAATGTTTTCTGCATAACCTGCTTTCACCATAGCCCTGGCTACGTGTGGTCTGCCAATCAGATCACCGCCTGCCAGACTGGCCACATTTTCGAAGTTTATTTTAAATCCCAAATCATTTAATTTAGCTACCATCTGTACGGCCCGGTTTTTTCTTTGGTGACGTATTTCCAGCAATCTATCCCTGAAATCAGCATTATCATATCCGATGTAATATCCCAGAATATGAACTTCATTGCCCTCTTCCGGTTCAGTATTTAATTCAATACCGGGGACGAAATCGATCTTTATCGAGTTGGTCTCAATATAATCGATTGTTTCCTGTAACCCATCAAAGGTATCATGATCGGTTATAGATATGCCAGTCAAACCCATGTTTAAGGCTTTATCAATCAATAATTGCGGTTTTAATGTCCCATCAGAAAATGTTGAATGAACATGCAGGTCATATTCGCAGCGCATCTTTTTCTCCTCTAAAATATTTGCTTAAGATTTTTCATTACGTTGCCAAACAATATTTTTTCCGTCTCAGCTGCGGTAAAGCCTCTATTTTGAAGCATTTCCGGCAAACACTCATATCCACTCACTTCATTTATAATCATATTGTCAGCTCCATCAAAATCAGAACCGAGAGCCAGATAATCAATTCCGATAAGATCGGCTATATAAACCATATGATCAAGCATGGCATCAAGATCTTTTCGTTCCAGGTTTACGAAATCAGCCACCTGGGTAATACCTATCAGCCCTCCATGCTCAGCCAGTTTTTTTAACTGCTGGTCATCAAGATTACGGGGATGCGGACAGAGGTTAAAAACATTAGCATGCGTGACAAAAACAGGTTTACTGTAGTATTCCAAAGCATCGTAAAAAGATCCCTTTGAAATATGGGAAAGATCCAGGACAACGCCCAAACGATCCATTTCCGCTGCCAGTCTTCGACCAAGCTTGCTCAAACCGCCGGCCGCATCTCCTTCAGAAACACCAGCAGCAAATTGATTACGGGCGTTCCAGGTCAAACCGATACTTCTTAAACCAGCCCGATAGAGCAGGTAAAACAAGTCCAGATCATACCCCAGACATTCTGCCCCTTCCAGATGGAGGACCGCCCCTATTTTTCCTGCTTGATCAGTTGTCAGAATATCATCATAAACACGCACTTGCTGTATCCATTCCTGATTGGCTTCCATTTCCTGATAAAATTTACTCAACTGTTTTAAGATCAAACGTAAAGATCGATTTGGTTCATCGGGATGAGTAAACATGGCAAAAAATTGCAGTTTAATGCCGGCTTTAACAGCACGTCCCAAATCATATTGGCCATTATTGCTGGCAAGACTCGAATCGTTTTGCTGTAAAAAAGAAATCGTGTCACAATGAAGGTCGGCAATTTTCATATATTTTTTCTCCCGATCATACATCTTTTTATGCTCAATCTACAATCATACTATTTTAAATCAGGCAAGAGAAAGAACCTGCTTTTACAAAGCAGGTTCCAATTGTTTAATTAAATACTTATTATCTCGGTTCAATAATAAGTTTGATAGCGGTTCTCTCTTCGCCGTCAATGATTATATCTGTAAATGCCGGAATGCAAATCAGATCCATTCCGCTGGGGGCAACAAAACCACGGGCTATAGCAATGGCTTTGACTGCTTGATTAATTGCACCCGCACCGATAGCTTGTATTTCGGCAGATCCTTTTTCTCTCAAAACACCAGCCAATGCTCCTGCAACCGAATTAGGACTCGATTTCGCTGAAACTTTTAATACTTCCATTAAAATAAACCTCCCTCAATAATAAAAACTATCTTTAGTGTTGTGATTGGTTGCTCTTATAGAAGTATATTCTCATTTCTTTCAGTAATTCCTTCTTTTTTCCAGCGAATCTATGGATAAATTTTCATATTATACCTTTATTGCTTAAAACATGCGATATTCTCTCAATCTTTATCGCTTTCATACTGTTTTCTGCCAGTTGTAAAACAACCCCCTGCAGATGGGCCGGGCCTTCTGCAACCTGAAAACGGACCGGTCTCGCATTTAAAAAGCGATCAATAATTGTTTGTTTTTCCATCCCTAAAATTGATTCTATTGGTCCGGTCATGCCCAAGTCAGTAATATATGCTGTCCCGTTCGTCAGAACTCGCTCGTCTGCAGTTTGTATGTGCGTGTGGGTGCCCAGCACGGCAGAAACCCTGCCGTCAAGGTAGTAGCCAAAGGCAACCTTTTCCGAAGTAGCTTCGGCATGAAAATCAACGATTATGTAGTCTGCTTCTGCACTTATATCCTGCAGAGCATCATCCACTTCCTTGAATGGACAATCCAATGCCGGGAGGAAAACCCTTCCGCTGGCATTTATGACTGCAATCTTTTTATTGAATCCGGCCTTGTATATGTGCATGCCCTGACCGGGACAATCACCCGGATAATTTATTGGTCTTATTAATCGTGGCTCATCATCAATGAAAGAAAATATGTTTTTATTATCCCAGACATGATTCCCCATGGTCAGGCAGTCGATCCCTATGCCCAGCAGTTCGTTCTTTACATCGAGGGTAAGACCGCGTCCGCCAGCTGCATTTTCAGCATTGGCAATCGTAAAATCAATATTATAGCGGCTTTGAACCCAGGTTAGCATGCTTTTTAATATTTCCCGACCGGGTTTGCCAACAATATCACCGATAACAAGAATATTCAAATTTTATTCCTCCGTCTATTTGTCAAACACAAACATTTTGCCCCGATCCCGATAAGCAAAAATATTATTTGCCGTATTATTTTTATGGCTGATATCTTGCAACAGCCGTTTTTTAATATCATTAACCGCTTTACTTTGTAGTTCAGTCTCGTCTGTTTCTCTCAGCAACATATTGGGAAACGCAAACCCGGCGAGCTTTACATACAAATCTATTTCTTCTTCAGACAACGTAAAAGCGTCTCTGTAAAGGGTTAAAATACTAATATTGCCTTGAATATCAAAATTAATTCTCAAATCAGAATTCTCTTTTCCCCTCAGTTTATGTAGCATTTGTATGGCAGCTGTTGTCTTCCTGCAGAATAACTGTTGCTTTTCATTCTCGATATTATCTTTGAGTATCATTTCCATTTCGATAATATTTTGTCCGGTTTTATATTGAATAGAACTTAGTTCGGGGTTACGAATAAAAGCTGAAATTACTGCATCTAATCCTGTGTATAAGGTCATTGTTCAATATCCCCTTGTTTATTTTATTCCAATTGTTTTCTGCAGTTACGGTTGGAATTCCTTCCCCACAGGATTGGTAATTATAA
>CAZRMB010000015.1:0-4921 GCA_964600925.1 uncultured Syntrophomonas sp. | reverse complement strand
TTATTTTGCAAATTCTACGGAGCGGGTTTCCCGGATTACCATGACCTTGATCTGTCCGGGATAATCCAATTCCTGTTCAACTTTGCGGGCAATATCCTTCACCAGGGTTATTGTCTCCAAGTCGTCAATTTCATCCGGTTTAACGATGATTCTTATTTCCCGGCCGGCCTGAATGGCAAATGATTTGTCCACTCCGGCGAAAGAGTCGGCCAGATTTTCCAGTTTCTCCAAACGCTTGATATAGTTCTCCAGCGTTTCTCTTCTGGCACCCGGCCGTGAAGCAGAAATCGCATCGGCAGCCTGTACAAGTACCGCTTCAATGGTTTGTGGTTCTACATCACCGTGATGAGCCTCTATACCATGAATAACTTCCTTGCTTTCGCGGTACTTTTTGGCCAAATCGATACCGATTTCAACATGAGGTCCGGCAACTTCGTGGTCGACCGCTTTGCCGATGTCATGAAGCAGGCCGGCTCTCTTGGCCAGAGCCACGTCTACATCCAGCTCCGCTGCCATAACTCCGGCCAGATGTGCAACTTCTATTGAATGTTTCAGTACATTCTGACCGTAACTGGTACGATATTTCAATCTGCCCAGTAATTTTATCAGTTCTGGATGTAACCCATGAACTCCCACTTCAAAAGCAGCCTGTTCGCCGACTTCTTTTAATTCCTGATCGACTTCTTTTTTGGCCTTGTCCACCATTTCTTCAATTCGAGCAGGGTGAATACGTCCATCAGATACCAAATGCTCCAACGCCAATCTTGCCGTTTCTCTCCTTACCGGGTCAAATGCCGACAGAATTACAGCTTCAGGCGTATCATCAATAATGAGATCGACGCCCGTCAAGGTTTCAAAGGTACGTATATTGCGGCCCTCACGACCTATAATACGTCCTTTCATCTCATCATTGGGAAGGGCTACAACTGATACCGTCGTCTCAGATACCACATCTGCAGCACAACGTTGAATAGCCAGAGAAACGATGTTTTTGGCCTTCTTGTCACTTTCCTCTTTGGCCTCCGCTTCCAGCGATCTTATCATAACCGCCGTTTCCTGGCGTATTTGTTGCTCAACATTGTGTAACAATAGTTCCTTGGCTTCTTCCGAGCTCAACCCGGAGAGACGCTCCAGTTCTTTCAACTGCTGGGTTAAAATCAACTGCAGGTCCTGTTGTGTCTTGTCAATATCTTTTTCTTTTTCAAAAAGACCGAGTTCTTTCTTTTCGATGTTTTCTGATTTCTTCTCAACAAGTTCCTCTTTTTGTAATACTCTTCTTTCCAGACGGTCTAATTCTCTTCTTCTCTCCCTCAAATCCTTTTCGAATTCCTGGCGATTGCGATGAATTTCATCTTTCGCTTCCAGGAGCAATTCCTTCTTTTTGGCTTCCCCCTCTTTTTTGGCTTCATCAATGGTCCGTGTTGCCTCTTCTTCTGCGGACCCGATTTTGCTCTCTGCGAGAATTTTTCTTAGGTAATAACCGGCAGCTATACCAACTGCCAATACTACTATGCCAATTACCAGACTTAATAATGGATTGATTTTTTTCACCTCCCTTTAAATTTTAAACTTACTAATTTTTAAAAACAGAAAAGCCGAGTACAAAAACCCGGCTTTAAAGAATTTCCTCACTATTTATTGTTTTCCTGAGACTGAAACAAGCTTGTCTTAATAAGATTCAGTTAAGAAAACAACTCACCCAACCTAATACGAGCACAAATATACAATCTATAATTATCAGCAGTTCGAAGAACTTGCTAAAACTCCGACACGCCGTCCACCTAATCTAATGTTGGAATAAATTATATATATAAAATAAGTGTCAATATGGTCAAGTTTCTAAGTGAGGCTTAATCTTTTAGCCTACTTAGATTTTAGTTAGTTTCCCTGATAGTGTCAAGCTTCCTCTGTTTCGTTCTTTACGGCGTTTGGGAATATTTTGTCGCGAATCATTTTTTGCAGAGTCTTATTAATCTCAGGATTATTTTTCAGATATTCCTTGGCATTTTCACGTCCCTGTCCCATTCGTTCACCTTCGTATGAATACCATGAACCGCTCTTCTGAACAATACTCAATTCACTGGCTACGTCCAAAAGGTCACCCTCCTGGGATATACCAGTTCCATACATGATGTCAAACTCGACTGATTTAAAAGGAGGGGCAACTTTATTTTTCACTACTTTAACCTTGGTGCGGTTACCGATAAGATCGTTGCCCATTTTGATGGGCTCGGCTTTGCGGATTTCCAGACGCATGGAAGAATAAAATTTCAAAGCCCGGCCTCCGGTAGTTACTTCCGGATTGCCATAGATGACGCCTACTTTCTCGCGGATCTGGTTAATAAAAATTACACAGCAGCTGGATTTGCCAATATGTGCAGTAAGTTTGCGCAATGCCTGGGACATGAGCCTGGCCTGCAGACCAACATGAACGTCTCCCATCTCACCGTCCAGTTCAGCTTTTGGAACCAGAGCTGCCACCGAGTCTATTACAACAACATCGATGGCATTGCTGCGCACCAAGGCTTCTGCAATCTCCAAAGCCTGCTCCCCGCTGTCCGGCTGTGAAACCAGCAGATTATTGATGTCTACCCCTAATTGCTTGGCATACATCGGATCAAGGGCATGCTCGGCATCTATAAATGCAGCTATCCCACCATCCTTCTGGGCCTGGGCAATAACATGCAAAGTAACTGTCGTTTTACCAGATGATTCCGGTCCGAATATTTCTATTACTCTTCCCCTTGGCAATCCTCCTACGCCAGTAGCCAGGTCCAGCGATAAACAGCCGGTGGAAATTGACTCTACATTCATACTGGTGGATTCGCCAAGTTTCATTATAGAACCCTTGCCGTAAGTCTTTTCAATATTTCTGATGGCATTATTCAGAGCCTCGGTTTTACCCTGCATAATTTCGTTGTTATCCAAAACAGCCCCTCCTCAAACATATGTTCGTTTTTCATCATTATATAAACTTATTTTTATAATGTCAACATTTTTTATCCATTTAATGTATATGTATCCAAAACATGATACGCAGGTCCCCTCGAATCGAGTACGCTCTGCATCAAATTGAACTCCTCAACTCTGAAGCTGCGCAGTTTGTTTCTGTCAGGGAACTTTTCCAATATATTAATCATTTCTTTATAATTTTTATCCGAACGTATTCTGCCCAGCGTCAGATGCATGCGGTGATCTTTCTCCTGAGCAAAACCCATGGTTGATAAGTAAGCATCAACACGGTCACATAAAAATTCAGCCTTTTCAATTTCTCCTTTTATCCCCATCCATATGACCCTGGGGCGAGTCTGGTTGGGAAAAAATCCGATACTGCCCGCTGATAGATTTAAAGCCGGTACTGAATCGGCAGCCAGCCTAAGATTACGTTTCAATTCCGGCAAATCTTTGCTATCTACTTCGCCGAGGAATTTTACCGTCAGATGATAATTCTGATATTCAACCCATTTAACATCCGGTCTGGCCATCCCCAGCTTGTTGCGCATCATGCGTGCATATTGCTTTATATCGTCAGGCAATGGTATGGCAACAAAAGCTCTCATTATTTTACCTCCTGTTGGTCAAGATGTCGGCGTAATAAATCAAGCGCTGATTTGGCTGAGAGTTTACGAACTGCTTCCCGGGAGCCGATAAATTTCAACTCCTTTGCAATACAATCATTATCAAAGGCGAGTGCAATATACACCAATCCCACCGGTTTTTCCTTTGTCCCTCCGGACGGTCCGGCTATTCCGGTAATGGCCAGGGCATAATCGGTTCCTGACAGCGTCCGTATTCCAATGGCCATTTCTTCCGCTGTTTGTCGGCTGACAGCGCCAAACTGTTCTAATGTTGAGGGATTAACGCCGAGAATTTTCATTTTGCATTCATTGCTGTAAGATATTATCCCACCCCAGAAATATTCAGAACTGCCTGCAGCTTCCGTAATCATACTGCCAAGCATTCCGGCTGTACATGATTCTGCTACAGATAGTTTTTGTTTCTTTTCCATAAGCATTTTGCCAACCTGCTCTGGCAGTGTATCATCATCATAACCGAAAATATGTTTACTTAATTTTTCATGGATCGATTGCGTCAGTTTGTCCAGAATTCTCCGGCTGTCAGATTCATTTACACCCTCTGCCGTGATTTTTATGTGAACTTCACCGTCTTTAGCCAGCAACGCCATTGAGCATCCCAGGTCATTTTCCAGTACCGGGGCCAATATTTCATCAACCTGAGATTCTCCCGGGCCTAAAACTTTAATTGTCCTGCAGATTACTTTTTCTAATTCGCCGGTATAATCCCTTTCCAAGCGTGGTTTAACCTGATCCATGTACATGCGTGTCATTTCCCGGGGCGGTCCCGGCAGCAGGATGAGCAACTTGTTATTCTTGAGCAGATACATGCCTGGTGCTGTACCTTGCGTATTCTGCAAAATTTCAGCCTCTTGGGGGAACATGGCCTGTTTTATATTTATTTCCGGCATGGGTCGTTGACGATGGGCAAAATAATCCCGCAGACGTTTTTCCTCCTCAGGTATAATTACCATACTGCACCCCATCAATTCACAGGCTACAGTCTTGGTCAAATCATCGAAAGTTGGTCCCAGTCCGCCTGTGGATATAACAATATCAGCTGTTTCCAATCCATTACGGAAGGCTTTATCGATCTGTTCGCGATTGTCACCGACGGTAGCCTTACCTACTACCCTGATCCCCATATCTCCCAACTGCTGAGCCAAATATACGGAATTGCTGTCAATGGTAGTCCCCAGCAACAATTCAGTACCAGTGGATATAATAAAAACTTTCTGCAAGGAACCCACTCCTGTCCATATAATCTCAATAAAATCATGATGAGCAAATCATTTTTATATAGCTTAGCATAGACTTTCTGGTTGCAGTTAATACAATTTTGAATT
>CAZRMB010000014.1:18484-20443 GCA_964600925.1 uncultured Syntrophomonas sp. | reverse complement strand
TGTTCTTCCGAGCTCAAAGATATATTAAAAGCCTGATCATCTTCCTGATAACCACGCTCCAGGGAAACCGGACGGAAAGGTTCGGTTTTTTTCTGGCTGGAGCCTTCGTTGCTGTCTTGTATTGACGAGGTAAATATTTTTCGAGCCAGCCAAATGTATGTGATGATTAATAAAACGATCATTCCTGTGACGGAAAGAAAGAATAAATCCTCATATTCAATCAAAATTTGCCGATGAAAAAAAGCATATTGAACGATTACCGTCAATCCGGCTATGATCGTTCCCAGAGCTATAAACAGTATGTTTGACAGCTTGCCCGATCTCAATCGCTTCCCTCCATTCAACGCAAGCCCGCAAAGCCATCCTGGCGCAGAGCTTCATAAAGGATAATGGCCACTGAATTGGATAGGTTCAAGGAACGTCCCATATCAATCATGGGAATTCTGATCAATTGCTGTGGATAACGCTCCAGGATCGATTGGCTCAATCCCCGGGTCTCACAGCCAAAAACAAATATATCGTCTGTCTGGTAGTGTATCTGGTCATAACTGGAATTGGCCTTGGTCGTGGCCAAATACAAGTTTCTATGTTCATGTGCAGCGGCAAATTCTTCAAAATCATTCCATACCTGCAGATTTACGTGTTCCCAGTAATCAAGTCCTGCTCTTTTCATATACCGATCCGCCAAAGAAAATCCCAACGGTTTGACAAGATGCAGACGCGTGCCGGTCAGCGCACAGGTGCGAGCAATATTGCCGGTATTTTGTGGTATTTCCGGATGAACCAAAACGATCTCCATTGATCCACTTCCTAACAACTTTCAATTGTATTTCCGGAATATTTTAAATACTTAAATTATTAAATGAAAGTTACATTACTAAAATTATACATAAGTTTGTCATTCATAACAATTTTATCAGAGGGTAATACTATCTCAAATAATATATAGAGGAGAGATCGATTTGCATAAAAATATCCGGCAATTGCTGCTAATTACTCTGAGTATGCTGCTCATTGCTGCAATGCTTGTCTTCACGGGATGTCAGCAGCAAGCTGCTAAAAAGCCATCCCAGCCCCAGCCTATCAGTAAAAAACCGGTCACATTGGCTCCCGAAGTCAGCAAAATAAAGCAGGAACCTACCATCACTCTTTATCGTAGTGCGACTGGTCAAAAACAAGAATTAAAAATGGAGGAATATATTAAAGGTGTTGTGGCTGCCGAGATCGGGCCGAAATTTCCCATGGAAGCCATGAAAGCCCAGGCTATCGTAGCCCGCACCATGACCCTGGCCCTTATTAATTATGAACATGGTACCCGCGGTAAACACGGTACTGATGCCAGCGATGATCATACTGAATTTCAGGCTTATGATGAGAAACAAATCACCGATCGTATTTCCAAAGCGGTCGACGCGACCCGCGGTGAAATTTTAACCTATAACGGCAAATTCGTGTACGGTGAATTTCATTCCGTATCCAAAAACAAAACCGCCAGTATTGAAGAAAGTTTTCCCAAGCTGAAAAACAAAGTCGGCTCATATATCGTTTCGGTCACAACCAACGGGATGAAATACGCACCTGCCAAATACCGCAATTGGACGGTCAAGGTCCCGCGCAGCGAAATTAAAAATATCATGGGAGCCAAAGCCGGCGACCTGAACGATATCCGCGTCAGTAAAAAAGGTCCTTCCGGTCGCGCTTTAACCATAACCGCCGGATCAGCCTCCATTGCAGGGGTTGATCTGCGTCAGCAGGTAGGTTTCGACCGTCTCTTTTCAACCTATTTCACTTCGATAAAGCCGCAGGGCAACTATATTGTATTTAAAGGCAGCGGTTGGGGGCACGGTGCAGGTATGGAACAATGGGGAGCATTTACCATGGCCAAGGAAGGTAAAAAAGCTCGCCAGATCGTGGAACATTATTATCCCACTGCAGTCTGGACCAGGCTATATAAATAAA
>CAZRMB010000014.1:11655-18384 GCA_964600925.1 uncultured Syntrophomonas sp. | reverse complement strand
GTTTCTTAAGCTTAAGCCCCCAGATAGGATTGAATGACCGCCTCATTATTTTTAATTTCCTCAGGGATTCCCTGGGCTATTTTTCGGCCATAATCAAGCACTGCGATGCGCTCACAGATATTCATCACCACGTTCATATCGTGCTCCACCAGAATAATACTTAATTGGCGTTGATCCCTAATCTTTCTAATCAAACGCATGAGATCCTCTTTTTCTGTGGAGTTCATGCCTGCAGCCGGCTCATCCAGCAGCAGCAGCGTGGGCTCAAGCGCCAGCGCCCGTGCGATTTCAAGACGGCGTTGTTCGCCATAGGCCAGGTTGTCGGCATATTCATACCGTTTATCAGCAAGATCCACCAGTTCCAGTAACTGCAAAGCATTGGAGAGAATTTCTCTTTCCTCCCGGCGTGAAGACGGCAGGCCCAACATTCCGGCCATAAAACCGCTGTGGCTGACGCCGTAACTGCCTGTCCGTACATTGTCCAGCACCGAAAGCTTGTTAAACAGTCTTATGTTCTGAAACGTCCGGGCAATACCCATCCGGGCAATTTCATAAGCAGGAACATTGTTCAGACGTTGACCGTTAAAAACAAGGCTGCCTTCGGTGGGCACGTAAATGCCGGTGATTATGTTGAAAAGGGTGGTTTTGCCGGCACCATTCGGTCCGATGATGCCGAATATCTCTTTTTCTTCAATGCTCAGGTATATGGAATCAAGCGCACGTAAACCGCCAAATTCCTGACTGATGCTTTCCAAGGTTAGGACTGACATGATTTCACCTCTTTGCGTGAAAAGCGTTTTTTAATGTCATAGATGCGCACATCACCCAATAATCCATTGGGTCTGAAAATCATCAGGATGACCAGCAGTGCGCCATAGAACAGCAAGCGGTAATCCTGCACGATACGCAGCATTTCCGGTGCTATGGTCAATATTATGCTTCCCAGGATGGTACCCGGTATACTGCCCATGCCGCCTAAAACAACCATATTCAATAACTCGATCGACTTCATAAAGCCAAAGTTGCCTGGCTCAATAAAGAACATGTAGTGGGCAAACAAACCTCCGCCCAGACCGCCCATAAATGCTCCGATGGTAAAGGCCAAAACCTTCAGTTGGGTCGTATTTACACCGCTGGCCTCAGCCGCGATCTCATCTTCCCGGATCGCATACAAAGCCCGGCCGGTACGTGAATTGAGCAATTTATAATTCAAGTAGATAACGATGATTACTAAAATCCATACCAGGGTAAAGGTTGTTACCTGAGGAATACCTGAAAATCCCACGGCTTTCCCGCCGGGTTCAAAATTGAGGAAAAACACACGCACGATTTCGGCAAAGCCAATGGTCACCATGGCCAAATAGTCACCTTCCAGACGCAGGGTCGGCAGCCCCAGTAAAAAGCCGAACAACGCTGCTACCAGTGCTCCGGCCAGCAGAGCCGCAAAAAAGGGCACGGCAAAATGTACGCTCAGAATTGCCGAAGTATACGCCCCGAGGCTCATAAAACCAGCATGCCCCATCGACAACTGACCGGTAACCCCGGTGGTCAGATTCAGCCCCATGGCCAGAATAATATTAATGCCGATTAAAATCAGAATACGCAAGTAATAGGCGTCTATATATTGTGAAATAATTGCATCCATTCAGCTCACCTACACTTTTTTTGATATCTTTTGACCCATCAGACCCTGCGGACGGATGATCAAAACCAAAATTAGGATAGCGAAGGCGATAGCATCCTTGTAGGAAGAAGAAAGATAAGCTACCCCCATTATTTCCAGTACCCCCAAGGTCAATCCGCCGACCATGGCACCCGGCACTGATCCGATCCCGCCAAGTACCGCAGCCGAGAAGGCTTTCAATCCCGCCATGGTGCCCATATAGGGCCAGACTGCATTATAATATATTCCCACCATGACACCACCGGCAGCAGCCAACGAAGATCCGATGGCAAAAGTAAAAGAAATGACCCGATTGACATTGATCCCCATTAAAGATGAGGCATCTATATCCTGGGAGCAGGCTCGCATGGCTTTGCCGATACGGGTTTTTTGAATCATCAACTGAAGTCCCACCATGAGAAGGGCTGAAACCAGAAGAATAATGATCTGCATGGATGAGACTTCCACCGAACCAAGATGAAATGTTTTATCGCTCATCATTTGCGGATAGCGGGTGGTGTTGGTTCCGCGCAGCAAAGCCATCAGTGTGGAAAGAAAGATCGATACCCCGATAGCGCTGATCAGGGCTGACAGACGGGAAGATTTTCCCCGTAGCGGGCGATAAGCGATTCGTTCCACCACTACGCCCAACAACATGCAAAAAGCCATGGCCCCCAGTAATGCCCAAAAAATATTTACATCGAAGGCAGCCACCAGGAACAATCCTGCAAAAGCTCCAAACATATAAATTTCCCCGTGGGCGAAATTTATCAGCTGTACAATTCCATAAACCATCGTATAGCCCAGCGCAATCAGCGCATAGGTGCTGCCCAGGGTAAGACCGTTGATCAACTGTTCAAAGAACATAAGCTTCCTCCCGGTAAAGTCTAGTAGGTTGATAAGTGTAATTACTTTGGCACCCAAATATAAATATTATATCATCTATTGCGGCTGCGCAAACGATAAACATAAAAAAAAGCCCGCCAGTTAAACAGGCGGGCATGGTATATCGATTTACAGATTGACTGGAATCTTGTCTTCCAGAGCAAACTTGCCGTCTTTTATCGTTAAAAGGCAAACCGGGCTCTTGATCGGTTCGCGGTCTGCGCCGATCGTGGTTTTGCCGGATACGCCGGGATAATCCTTCAGCTGCGCCAGTTTGTCCTTGAAAACTGACGGATCTGTACTTTTGGACTCTTCCATGGCCTTGGCCAGGATCATAACCGCGTCATAGTATTGCGCCGAGAACATATCCGGATCTTCGTTGTATTTGGCCTGATAGGCTTTTATGAATTTTTCCGTTTCAGGACTCGGCTGGTCACTTGAAAAGCCGCAATACAAAATTACTTTGTTTTCTACAGCGGATTGTCCCAGTTTGGCCAGATCGGAACCATACAGCCCATCGCCGCCTACCAGTTTGATATCCAGGCCTTTTTTCTGCACTTCATTCATGATCAAAGCTGCTTCGGTATAATAACCGGTGAAAACCAACACATCAGCTTTGGCATTTTTCAGCTTGGTCACCTGCGCGGTAAAATCGGTTTCACCGTCATTAACACTGTCCTGCAGAACAATTTTGCCGCCTTTGGCTTTTATCGCCTCTTCAAATACCGGGGTCAGCGCGGTGCTGTAACCATTGTTCATGGAAGTAATAACCGCGATATTCTTCCAGCCTTTGGTATTGATCATCCAGTCCACGACTGCCGGAGCAGCAAATTTATCCAACAGCGTATTTCTGAAAACATAATCTCCGATTTCAACAACCCCTGTTCCGGTAGCGCCGGCGGAGATAATAACCACTTTGCTCTTCTGGGCAATATCAGCCGCAACTTTGGTCAACCCGGTACAGGGATCGCCCACCATGGCAACTACCTTGTCCTGGGTGATATATTTGGTGGCGATGTTGGCGATTTCACTGCTCTCGCCTTTATTGTCCTCATAAATACCTTCCAGTTGTTTGCCCAGCACGCCGCCCTTGGCGTTCAATTCTTCAATGGCCATTTTCATGCCTTTTTCCCCGGGCAGTCCGTAGTTGGCGACTGAACCGGTTTTCGCGCCTAAAAATCCCAGCTTGATGGTGTCTTTACCGGCGGATTTATCACTTCCCTTGGTTCCTGCACAACCGGCCAGTAAAGTAAACATCATCATAACGCATAACAACAACGCTATATTTTTTCTAAAATTGATCTTCAAATCTATACCCTCCTCCAACAAATTATAAATTAAAATATAATTGTCAGTAAAAATACTGCCAATCGTTTAAAAATTCCCCTCCTCCCCGGTCAGAAAAAGTTCGACAAACATATTATTCATTAAAGCTTTAAAAAATCCTGCTTATACTAATAAAATTGTATAAATATACAAAATGCAGGTCAGTTTTCCATTGCATACACCAGTTGGTATCTTTTTTCCCCTTCCGGGCAGGTAATGGCCAGCAGATGTCCTGGTTTCTCTTCGAATCTGCGGATGACTTTAAGCGGATCATTGGTGGCGACATTAACAATAAACATGAAAGCGCTCCTTTCATTACAGGAATAATTTCAACGGAATGTCAGCATAATTTTCGGCCAGCAGAAAAGCTTCCACCATTTTGGTATGGCGATATTCCTCCAACAGGTTCAGGAAAAGCAAATCAAAGCTGCTCCGGGATTGATTCCCGGCTTGATCCAGCAACCCCTGCTGCGCTGCAAACACCTGGGTTGCTGCTCCCCCTGCCCAGCTTATTTTATAGATTAATTCTTCCGTCTCCCCCTGCAGCGGTGTACAGATGTAAAAGCGGCAAATCAACGAGCGCAGCGCATAAATGCTACAGATTCGTTCCTTCAGGAAAATACATGGGTCAGGATTCAGCCTCAGCAACCCGGCAGCCAATTTGTCTGGCTGGAAATATTGCCTGATGAAATCGGGATAACCAAGCGTAAGACTGGCCGCTATTTTTTTAAAGGCGATCAGATCCGGGATCACATAGGCAGTATTGCAGCAGTTTACCTGGCAGGCCTTGCAGGCATCATGAAAGGCAGCGGCATATTCTTTATGGATCAGGCTATCATCACACAGCGGCTGCCACACATCGAGAAGGTCCTGCAGGCTGGCCGACTCATCCACCACCTTGATCCCCAGCAAGTTTTTGCCCTGATCTTCGTTTTGACATATTGAAACTTTATTCATTCCCAAACAACATCCTCTTTGATAACCCGGGCCGGATTGCCACCCACCAGCGTATAAGGCGGAACATCTTTGGTAACGACTGCATTGTTGGCAACGATTGCCCCTTCCCCGATCGTTACTCCCTTCAGGATCACAGCCCGGCAACCGATCCAGACATGATCTTTGACGTGGATGGGTGCGATTTTGGTTGTGGGGACCTCGCCTTTGAACCCAACCGGATGGGAGGAAGTATCCATAAATAATACATGCCATGAGATGGCGCAATTTTTGCCGATATTGATTTCCTGTACCGCCAGGAGATTGCTGAAGTCGGCTATGTAAGTATTGTCACCGATATAAATACGGGCATTGTTGCCCATGGAAATACGCACATACCTCTCCAGCAATACGTTGTTGCCCACATGGATCTCCGCCCCTTCCCCCAGAAATAACTCCCGGGGATTGCGGGCCCGGAAATTCTCTCCGCAGGAGGCCAGCTTTTTTTTCACCAGGTACGTATGGTATTTATCCTGAAGTTCTTTCCACATCTGCACTTTTCCCAGCTCCCCAACCTTTATCTTTGTAATTTCCGGTAGATTTCTTCCAGTATCTGGCCGGTGCTGCCCTCGCCTACATCCAGTTTATATCGGGCAGCATAGTCCAATTGGGTCGGTCCTTTGTTAATGATCACCAGATCTTTGGCAAAGCTGCAGAACTCATTGACAAAACCGGCCAGCGGATAAACCGTTAAAGATGAACCGATCACGATCAACAGGCGGGCATCCAGGATGAGCTGACGGGCTCCAAGATAATTGTTGATATTTTCACCAAATAAAACTACGTTCGGTTTGATGATGTCTCCGCAAAAGCTGCAATACGGCACTGCTTCAGAACTGTTCGTAATATAATCATGATTATATATCTTCCCGCAGTGGGGGTTCATGCATATGAATTCCTCGGCGTTGCCATGCACCGGAATAACATTGCGGCTGCCGGCCTGCTGATGGAGATTATCAATATTTTGTGTAACCACGCCTTTAATGATACCCTGTTGTTCAAAACGGGCTACCATTTGATGGGCCAGGCTGGGATCCACGTCGGGGAATTTGAAATACTGGCGATAAAAGCTATAGAACTGGTCAGGATGCGCTTTAAAGAAGTCGATATTAATGATACGCATAACCCGGTCCTCGCCTATTTGCCGGTAGATACCATTTTGGCCGCGAAAATCGGGAATGCCTGCTTCTGTACTGATACCTGCGCCGGTTACGACCACGGTATTTTTTGATTGTCTCATCAGATTGGCGATCTGATCGATCATAGCCGCTGCCATTTTATCCCTCCCTGTTCAACTCCCGAATACCCTGACGGGCCAGTTGATCACAACGCTCATTCCACTCATTGCCGGCATGGCCTTTGACTTTTTCCAGCCGGACCCGGTTTAAACCGGTCAGATGAACCAGTTCCCGCCACAGGTCCTGATTGGCCACAGCTTCCTTCTTACTGTTACGCCAGCCGTTGCGCTGCCAGTTTTCTAGCCAGTGCTGATTGAACGCGTTGACTACATAAGCGCTGTCAGAGAATACGGTAACATCCCAGTCGCTTACTTTCAGTGATCTGAGCGCTTCAATGACCGCCTTTATTTCCATGCGCTGATTGGTGGTGTCGGGTTCGCCCCCATAAATCTCCTTGACCCGGTCACCATGCATAAGCACCGCGCCCCATCCGCCCGGGCCGGGGTTTCCGGAACAAGCTCCGTCTGTATAAATTGAAATCGTTTTCATTGATCGTCCCCTATATGCAAACTTTGATTAAGAAACAAGCGCTGACTTTTCGCAACCTAAAAGGCGGCAGATACTTTACAGTTCGCGATATAAACTTTTAAGTCCTGCAATGTTTAACTGTTTTTATCGTTCAAA
>CAZRMB010000014.1:4143-11555 GCA_964600925.1 uncultured Syntrophomonas sp. | reverse complement strand
GATTGCGCCACGTAGGAGCCAACATCACCATCCAAAAGTGCCTGATTATCTACTTGACGTTCCTTGTTTATACTTCTGGCTCTGTCTTTCAGACGATTGTTGTCAGTACTGTAAAAGCCCGAGCCTTTTAAAACAATCCCCACATTTTTGCTGATCAATCTTTCAACTTCTCCGCCGCATTGGGGGCAAATGGTGAGTGCATCTTCGCTTATTTTCTGCACTTTTTCAAATTTACCGCAATTTTCACATCTATAATCGTATGTGGGCATGAATCTTCACCTCTTCTAAAAGATAATACCACAATATTATTTATATTTTTCAACTGAATTTGTCAAGTCAATAGGAACAAATCATCAAAGCCCACTGCTGATACTTAAATAAACCACGATTGCCATGAAGCCGTTCCATACTCCGTGAGCCAGCGTTGAAACCCAGATACTGTTGGTTTTTTCATATATATAACATAACCCTGCTCCGCCGATGGCCAGGGGGATGGTTCGCCACAAATCAAAGTGAACCAGTCCAAACAGCAGCCCAGCCAGCAGTGCTCCCCAAACCGGGCCCAGATGATGGCGGAAGACCGGATAGATCATCCCCCGATAGTATAGTTCCTCGGAAAACGGAGCCAATATTGCCCCGGCCGCAAAAATCGGCAAAAATACTTTCAAGCTATGCGCTGAGTGCAGAATCTCCTCAAAATACTGGGGCGGGATCTCGGGCTGAATTTGTTTGATAACAAACCCCAGCAAGACCACCGTTACAATCAACCCAATGCCACCCATGAAACCGTATTGCAGGAAATGTTTCAGGCTGGCCGCTTTTAAACCCAGATCAGACCAATTGGCCCCGGTGGTAACCATGGCAAAGAACCAGACCAGCAGAACCGTAGCTACAAATTGGATAAGAAAGACCACCAGGAAATAGCCTGCCTCGCCCATTCCCAGACCAGCGCTTAAACCCGTCAGCCTTGGGCTGAAAAAGGATACCACATAACCGATCGCGGTTATACACAAGTAGACCAGGATGATCTCCACCCAACCCCAGCGAGGTTTATCCGCCAAATCGTTACCTCCTTTATACTTTTACTATTTAAAGTTTCCTCTGGCTGCCGGTAAAAATTGCTTATAAAATGGCCTTTCCGGGCATAATATCATAACAGGCAACCGATTGGTTCAATTCTCGGGAAAAGGAAGGTGTAAAAATGGTTCCCCTGCTTTTTATCATTATCGTAGTTACCGCCTTGAGTCTGTTGATTTACTGGGTACTGGCCAGTATGAATCCTACGGAAAATATCTCCCCTAAAACCAACCGCTTTCATTATGAGCTGGCCCAGGAACTGTCCATGTATGGAGAAAGTGAATTATTTGTCCCGCAAAACTCTATCAAATTCAGCGGCAATGATGCCAAAAACATGTTGGCCTACTGGAATCTGAGCCGGACAAAATTTGAAGAAGAATCCCTTCATAATCAGATCAGACCTGAAACAGATCTGATTGTGCTGCGCATCTATGAAGTTAATGAATGGCGCACCTATTATGATATCAAGGTGAAAAGCTTATCCGGAAGATGTCGTTTTGATCTGCAGCCGGGCAACTATTATTACCTGGAACTGGGCATCAGCAACCGGGATAAATTTATTCCCTTTCTGACTTCCAATACCGTCAAATTGTCCCGTCCGTCACCAGTCGGATAAATGGAATTCAACTTATCTGAAGAAAGCCAGGGTTAAGACCAGCAACAAACTATAACTAAAGAGCGTCAAGGCACTCATTCGTTCCAGACGCCAGTTGAAGATCCTTGATACCGGTGAACGGCCGGCAAAAAATCGTCTGAAGCTCCAAGCCAGCCATAGCAGATGGTATGACTCCAGGGCGATGACCGCAATGGTAAAATAGTGCATGAAAGGGTTGCTGATGATAAACCAGGCCATCGCCAGGTAAAATGCCTCTATCAGCAGAGAGAGCCAATACATCAGCCACATCTTGCCTTTGGAGGAAGGGCCTTCCTCCACCATCCATTGAGCCAAAGATTTCATGATACTCAGCTCGAATGACTGAGGTCTGCCTTTTATGATGCGGATAAAATACCAGGAATAAAGCAAAAATAGTACGGCAGCCGTTATACCCAGTGCCAAAGTCATAATAAAACCTTCCGGTGCTCTAAAGAATAAGCTCCGTCCTTTCCAAACTTTGAATGGCTTTCCTGATTTCCCCCATGATAAAAGCACGATCCTCTGGCCGATGAACGTAATCCAGCTTGTCTACCTTGATGGGAAGCAAGCGGGCGATATTAAAATCTTTATAGTTCTCTTCATAGAATTTATTGAGCAGATTCCAATATTCCCGCTCCACTTCGATCTCATCCGGACGCCCGCGTTTATGGATCCGGCGAATGGCCTCATCCGTGTCGACTTGCAGATAAATCAGCAGCCGGGGCGGATCTACGTGTTCCAGCAGGGTATTCAAAAGATTATTATACACTGCATATTCCTCCGGGATAAGATAACCATGCTCCAGATACATGCGGGCAAATATCCGGTCGGAATAGATGGAACGATCCATCACTGCATGGCCGACTTTCATGGCTTGCTGATATTGTTTGAAGCGGTTGGTAAGAAAATTGGTCTGCATGGGAAAAGCCCATTTTTCCCGATCATAAAAAAATTTATGCAAAAGCCGGTTTTCATCTTCAAACATTTCGCTGAATGGCTTTAAGTTCAATTCCTCACAGATGATTTTAACCAAACTGGACTTGCCTACCCCGGTCACTCCATCGACAACGATTTCCACTCTGTTTCCGTTATGCAAATTAATTCCCCTTCCCCCATGCGCAAATACCTGGTGCATTTGATTTCAAAGTTTATTATACTACGACCGCAAACGTATTTTAAAGTCCGGGGAAATATCACCTCATATAGGCTTCACTTTCCAGGATCTGACCGGTGTCGCGTACTCTGGTACGCAGCCGCACTTTGCCGCCCCACAATTGGGCAATATAACGCAAGGTCTCGTGGGCATATTTGATCTGCAGTTCCTTGCCTTCCCACTCATGTTCCAAATGCAAAACCCGCTCCGCATTCTGCACTTCCATGACCCTCACATTAGGGATCATATCCATTCCCACTTGGGTGGCCAGCGTATCCCGGATCTGCTTCCAGCCATCTTCGTCAGCAATTTCGGTGATAACATAATCACGGGCCCCTTTTTTGTTGTATGCAAACAGATTTAATTCTTCACAAAGCTCACCGGTCAGATAGCGGCGAATAAAAGAAGCATCCCGCTCCTGTTCCCGGACTTTAAAAAGAAAATCCGATTCCCCGGAATGGCGTTTTTCCAAATCAGTAAAGATGGCAAATCCCAGGTGATAAGGATTTATTCCCCCTTCATGAGGGCGCAGGACCTGATTGTGACGGATCATGAATTCCAGATAAAGCGGCTGCGGCAGATCAAGCTGGTTCAGTATGCGATGATGCCAGAAGCTGGCCCATCCTTCATTCATAATTTTGGTCTCGATCTGGGGCAGAAAATAAAAACTCTCTTCCCTGACCATGTGTAAGATGTCTTTTTCCCATTCGCTCAAGGGGGCATAGCGCATTAGGAAATAAAGAATGTCCTCCTCCGGTTCCAATGGTATGCGATGCAAATCAGGCAATGGGGACGGCTTGTTCTTTTCCAGCAAAGGATGATTGGTGGGCGAAGGCATTGCTTGTTGCAGCAAGCGCGCCTTTTGGCTTTTCTCATCCTCGCTTTTTTGTCCCACCTGACGATAACATTGCAAGCGCAAGGCATGAGCTGCATCAAGCACCCTTTCTACTTTGTTGTAGCCGATACTCGGATCACTGATATAGGAACGGATTCTGCGGGCATGGGACTTAAACATCTCCAGTACCAGCTCTGCCCGGGTGCCGTCTCTGAACAAGCGATTGTTGCGAAAAAAATCGTTGTGCCCGTATACATGGGCTATGGTCAAGATCTGTAAAAGCAGGGTGTTGTCTTTCATTAAATAAGCCAGGCAGGGATTGGCGTTGATTACCATCTCATAAGGCAACCCGCTCAGGTTGTAGCGGTAAAAAGTTTTTTTTCTTTCGTAGGCTTTGCCGAAACTCCAATGGGGATAACGGGAAGGCATGCCCAGATAGGTCTCATAGTTGAGCATTTCTTCATAATCACAGATTTCAAATTCCTGCGGGTAAGGGTTAAGCCCGTTTTTTTCAACCAGCGCTTCGATTTTTTTACTCCATTCCCGCACCTCCTGCAGACTGAAATTGCCGCTCAATCCCTCACTCCCCTTCCTCCATTTTCATAAAGCGTTTAAATGATGGCCAGATATGATCCTTGCCGGCCATCTTGACAGCCAGAAAATTTTTCTCACTGATTGCCTGATTCAGCAACTCGGCCATGCTTTCAGTGTTGCCCCAGTTGGAAATGATCTCCCCGTAACCGAACAAATTGCAAAGCCGGCATAATTCGCGGGCTTTGTCTATTGCTTTATCATTATCTTCCGGCCAGTTGTCACCATCACTGCAGTGGAAGGCATAAATATTCCATACCGCCGGACTGTAGCGTTGATAGATTATTTCAATCGCTTTCTCATAACCGCTGCTGATCATGGTTCCGCCGGACTCTGCGCGGTGGAAGAAATCATCTTCGTTCACTTCCAGAGCAGTGGTGGTATGATTAATAAACACCAGTTCCACATTTACATAACGGTAACGCACAAACTGATAGAGCAAAAAGAAAAAAGTTCTGGCCAGAAATTTTTTGCTCATATACATCGATCCGGAGTTGTCCATAATGCAGATCACCACTGCATTTGACTCCGGCTTGGTCTGCTCTTTCAGGCGCTGATAACGCAGATCATATTCACTGAACGGGAAACGCTGCCCTGGTTGAAGCGCGTTTTCTTCATTTTCATTCTCATCAAGACGTTGGGCTGATTTCATTCGTTTAATGCGTTCGACCATGGAACGCTTCTTGGACAGCCGCGGAGGGATTCCTTTGCGTTGAATCCCCCAGCGCTTATTGGTGGTTTCAGTTTCCAAAAGCGACAACTTCTTTTTTTCCATAAAAGGCAGATGTAGATCCTCAAACAGATACTCCACCAGTTCTTCCAGGGTGACTTCGGTCTCGTAGATCTCTTCACCTTCCGTGTCGCCGGCACCGTCTCCGCTTCCGGGTACCGGCCTCTGGGCCCCGGTGATTCTCTGCCCGCGCTTTTCATCGCCTTTGCCGCTGGCCACACCGGGATGATTGTCTCCATATACAAACTGGTATTCTTTCAAGCCCCGAATGGGGATCTTAAAGGTTTTGCCCTTGCTTTGGCCGATAATACTTTCCTCGGCAATGATATTGCCCAGATTGCGTTTGATATGATCCTCCACCAACTGCCGGTGGCGGCGGCGGTCTTCCGCACTGCGATCCCGGCCGCCCCGCTCCTGTTCGCGAAAAATTGCCATAACTCCACCTTAATCCTTCCACAGATTATTGGCAGCATATTTCAAGATCACGTTGCAGCAATGCTCGCAGTAACCGTTGTTTCTCATTGCTTCCACCATGGCATCATACTTTTGTCTCTGTTCCTGATCACGCACCCGGGCCTGGGTAACGACCCTCGACAGTTCACGCACCGAGTTGATCAGTTTCTTTTCAATGGCCTCTTTAAGCGGTTCATAACTGCCAAATTCTATTTTCAACTGGTTGCGCAGGAGTGAAAACATATAGGCGGTGACATCATTACGAAACCCTTTGGCGGCAGTACCGCTGATCCCCAGCTGGCCCTCAATGGATTCCAGAAATTTTTCGTCCACTTCCAGCTCTTCCCCGGTATTTTTATCCTTGATCCGGGTCTTGTTGACATAGGCCTCGGCGTGATCAAGGTAATTGTTGAAAAGGGTTTCGGCCTGTTCCTGATAGCCATGGATAAAAGCCCGGGTCACTTCTTTTTCCAGAATACGATGATACTCCTGTTTCAAAGTCTCCTGCAGCAAAACCAGCAGTTTCTTCTTATCTTCATCACTGATATCAGTAGCCTTGACTGCCTTGACCAGCGATTCCATTACCAGGATCGGATTGATACAGTCACACTCCGATTCAGACAGGGCATTGTCGATGGCTTTCATAATAAAACGGGTTGAAATCCCGCTTAAGCCCTCCTTGCCGGCCTCGTCGCGCAGTTCCTGAATGTCCACCCGCTGACTGGAATCTTTGACCACGATCTCCTCCCCGTTATAGATCCGCATTTTGGTTATGCTGTCGACCTTGTTGGACGGAGCGAAACGGCTCATAACGGCGAACATGGAGGCGATCTCAATCGTATGAGGTGCGATGTGGGCTTTGAATTTGCTCATATTCAATATCTTTTGATAAATCTTTACTTCCTGATCCAATTCCAGGCAATAGGGAACTTCGATTTTGACGATGCGGTCCAGAATCGCTTCATTGGTGTGATCCGACTTGAACTTGTTCCATTCGGCCTCATTGGAATGGGCCAGAATGATCCCGTCAAAATAAATCATGGGGCCTTTGCCGGGGGAAGGTATGGACTTCTCCTGGGTGGCGGTAATGATGGTGTGCAGATACTCCACATCATTTTTAAAGATTTCGATAAACTCCACCAGTCCCCGATTACCGGCATTAAACGCACCGTTTAGGGACAAAACCCGGGGATCATCTTCCGGGTAAAGATCCATTTTGGAGATATCCACCGATCCCACCAACACTGAAGCATCCTGATTATTGGGATCGACCGGCGGCACCACTGCGATGCCTTTGCGGCCGCGGATGGAAAAATCCACCATCCGAACCGGAAATCTTTCGTATTCCCCGTCGTATTCTTTGATCAAACGGTAACGGCAAACCGGGCACAAATCGCCTTCGATCCTTGTTCCCAGAAGTTCTTCGAAATCCGGCCGCAGATGTTTGGGGATCAGATGCAGGGGCTCTTCCCGCATGGGGCATCCTTGCAAGGCATAAACAGCAGAACTTTTTTCCAAAGCCCGCTTTAATGCTTCCATGATAGAAGATTTTCCTGATCCCACCGGCCCAACCAGATACAGTACCTGTCGTGACTCCTCTCCTCTCATGGTGGCGGAATGAAAATAGCGTACGATTTCCATGATTACCTTGTCGATACCAAAAAAGTCCTGGTCAAAAAAATTGTATCGCTTGATGATATCATTGCCATAAATACGGCGCAGACGAGGGTAATCCTCGGTTTTTATGGTATCCACACCAGCGGCGGCGATTATTTCAAACATTCTTTCATGAGCCAGCATTGTTGTCTGTGGTTTTTCTTTTACCATCTCCAGGTAATCAAGGAGGTTTCCCTCCCAGTTATCATGCTTTTTCTCCTGTCGGTCCTTTTGTATAAGTGAATGGAAGTGACTGTTCAATCATATCCCTCCTTAGTTAATA
>CAZRMB010000014.1:0-4043 GCA_964600925.1 uncultured Syntrophomonas sp. | reverse complement strand
GTAGCTTGTTTGCTCTTCAGTCTGCGAATGCCTCGTTCCAGTCCTTCCACGGTTAATTCTTCCATGGGGAATACCGAACCGACAGTTCTGATGCTGTATGATCCGTCCATCCAATCCCAGTATTTTGTGGGGATCGGGTTCAGCCAAACCGAATATTCAAAATGTCTGCGGATCCTCTTTAACCATTCGATCCCCGGCAGGTCATTATGAAGATCCCAGTCTATGACCCCGCCGACTCGCATCAGCTCATAGGGCGCCATGCTGGCGTCACCAACAATGATCACCCGATATTCTTTGCCGTAGGTGCGCAGAACGTATTCGGTGTCAGTGTATTCACTCTGGCTGCAACTGGAATCATGATACAGCCAATCGTAAATGCAATTATGAAAATAAAAAACCTTAAGGTCTTTAAAATGATTCGATTTATTGACGGCGGTAAAAAGTTGATTACAGAGATGGCTGTAGGAGATCATCGATCCGCCCGCATCCATCAGCAGCAGCACTTTCATCCCGTTTACCCGGGGGCGCTCCCAGACCAATTCCAACCGGCCGGCGTTTTGACTGGTCTTGTCGATGGTGCCGTCCAGATCCAGTTCATCCTTGACCCCGTCCAGGCGGGTAGTAAACTGCCGCAGTTTGCGAAGCGCGATCTGAAACTGTCTGATTCCCAGCGTTTCATCAGTTCTGAATTCCTGAAATCTTCTCATACCCGCTACTTTTACGGCGGACATGTTGCGGGAATCGCCTCCCACTCTAATTCCTCCGGGATGATACCCGGAATGGCCAAAGGGGGACGTGCCGCCGGTACCTACCCAGCGGTTGCCTCCATTATGCTCTTCGGTCTGCTCAGCCAGTCTTTCTTCCAGCATGCGCTTCATTTCGTCCATATCGATCTGCTGGTGATTGCGTCTCATTTCATCCGTTACTTCAATGGGTGGCAGTTCCTTGTCCAGCCATTCCCATATCTGGTCCGGCAGTCCTTCAGGTGTTTCTATATCGCCAAAATAGCTGGCAAAAGCCAAATCAAAACGGTCATAGTGAGCTTCGGTCTTGACCAGAACTGCCCGGCAAAGCTGATAAAAACCGGTCAGACTGGAACCGGCCATGCCCATGTCAAGCGCTTCCATCAGCGTTTGCCATTCATTCATGGATACCGGTACACCGAAATGTTTCAGATAGTAATAGAATTTAGTAAACATCGTGGTACCCTTTCATTATTGGAAATGTCAGCCGGCAAATTTAACGGTAGTAACTGCCGCCCATGCGGGGCTGAGCCTTGTTTTGGTTCTTGTTGTAAAGCTGGTTCAACAGATTGTCCAGATCTTCATTTTTCTTTAACAGAACTCCCAGGAAGGGCAGTTCCTTGATTTTATTAGGACTGATGCCGCCCACTACCAGGGCCTGCAGCCAGTCGATCAGTTCACTGGTACTGGGTTTCTTCTGAATATTGGGGATGTTCCTCAGCATGTAAAATGTGTCCATGGCCTGTTCCAGCAGTTTCTTTTCCACATGAGGATGATGCACCCGAATGATTTTTTCCATGGCATCCGGTTCAGGAAATGCAATGTAATGAAAAATACATCTTCTCAGGAAAGCATCGGGAAGTTCTTTTTCTGCATTGCTGGTTATGATTACAATCGGCCTGGTTATGGCACTGATGGTTTCCTTGGTTTCCGGGATGTAAAAGGTCATCTGGTCGAGTTCCCAGAGCAGATCGTTGGGAAACTCAAGGTCGGCCTTGTCTATTTCATCAATCAGCAGCACCACCTGTTTTTCCGATTGAAAGGCTTCGCCCAGCTTGCCAAGTTTTATGTACTGCTTGATATTGGCCACGTCTTGTGCCCCAAATTGGCTGTCATACAGGCGCTGAACCGTATCATATACATAAAGCCCTTCCTGAGCTTTGGTGGTGGACTTGATATTCCAAATAATCAATTCCTTTTCCAGCGCATCAGCAATGCTCTGGGCCAAAACCGTCTTGCCGGTGCCGGGCTCTCCTTTTATCAATAGGGGCTTACCCAGGGCAATGGCTATATTGACACTGTTTCTCAAATCTTCGGAAACGATATAATCATCTGAACCCTTATACAGAACCATTTCTTTTACCATTATTAATAATTCCTCCAGTCAAGCTTAAAACTTTGCAATGATCAAATTTCATAGTAGCAGATGAGTAAATGCAAGTCAACGCGCCGCATTCTTGCCGGCCACGTAGCCGGTCGAAAAAGCGGTTTGCAGATTATACCCGCCCGTATACCCGTCTATATCCAAAACCTCACCGGCAAAATAAAGTCCTTTGATCAATTTGGATTCCATGGTTTTAGGATTGACCTCCTTGACGCTTATTCCGCCAGCCGTAACGATCGCTTCGGCAATCGGCCGGGTGCCGGTGATCGTAACCGTAAAATTCTTAAGCAGATTTACGATATCATGACGCTCCGGGCGACTGATCTGGTGACAGGGTTTGTCCGGATCGATACCGGAAAGGGCTATAAAGATCGGAATCATTTTCTGCGGCAGCAGATCATGTAAGCTGTTTTTAAACAACTTGCGGGAATACTTGTCCAGATCACGCAGCAGTCTTTCATCCAGTTTTTCCTCGCTCAGTGCCGGTTTCAAATCAATTTTCAGGATCACCTTCTGCTGTTGACGGTAAATATATTCACCAATATCCCGGCTCATGGAAAGAATAATAGGCCCGGACAAACCAAAATGAGTAAACAGCATTTCTCCAAAATCATCGTTGATTTTTTTGCCGGTTGCCGTAAAAGCTGTTGCGGCAACATTTTTCAGACTTAGACCCTGCAGTTCTTTGACCCAGCTCTCTTCCGCCACCAACGGGACCAAACCTGGTCTTGGTTCAACCAGCGTATGGCCGCAGGCCTGGGCTAATCTGTAACCATCACCGGTAGATCCGGTTCCGGGGTAGGAAAGACCTCCGGTGGCAATGATCACCGCATCTGCATTAATCAATCCGTGGTTGCTGTCTACCGCGGTGATCTGTCCGTTGTCAACACTCAAACTCCTGATAGTAACGGAAGTTTGTATCTCAGCTCCTGCTTGCTCAGCAAATTTATATAGTACATCAACCACATCCTGGGCACGATCGGAAACGGGAAAAACACGATTGCCTCTTTCTACTTTTGTTTCAAGTCCATGCTGATTGAAAAATTTGATCAAATCAACATTGGAAAATTCATGCAAGGCGCTGTAGAGGAATCGCCCATTGCCGGGTATCCCCCTGATCAAGCTGTCCTGATCCACATCAGCGGTTATATTACAGCGTCCTTTGCCGGTTATCCTCAGTTTACTGCCCACCTGGGGCTTCTTTTCCGCCAGAATCACCTGGGCCCCCATTCCGGCAGCCACTCCGGCAGCCATCATCCCGGCCGGTCCGGCCCCGATCACAATTACTTTTTTCATCGACAATCCTCCATCGGGCAATTATTTATACTTTGTCCGTAATTCTGCTTTGTACTGTCTCATTGTTTATCCATTTTAAAAATAGTACAATATATCTGTATTATATGGAAACGGAAAGAGAGGTAAACAGTATTGGAAAACACGCCTCGCGCAAAGGTACCGGTTTTTATTTGGGTAGTTATTGTCGCCATATTGGCAGCCATGTACGGTTATGCCGCCTACTGGGATCCGACCCGTCCTGAACAGACTGTCAAAAATTTTTATCATGCTTATTTTAATCGAGATTTCGATACGGTTGCCAGCAACCTGAGCGTTTTCTGGGCAGTACGTTTATTACCCCAATATGCAGATATGAGTTCTGCCGAGTTGCTGTCCAATCGGGCTAAAATAGAAAAAGAACTCCGCCAGGTGATCAGCGAAGTAGAGTCCATGAACAATGCTCCCAAAGATATTTCACTGGAAGTTATGAAGCCTTATACCAAAGAAGGTAAAAACAGCGCCGTGGTCGTTTACAAGTTCAAGGAGAAATCCGAAGATGCGGGCATGGAAGCTGCTATTTTAATCAAGGAACAGGGGCGGTTTAGAATTTTCACCATGACGCCGGTCGATGAGCAGACTCT
>CAZRMB010000013.1:18913-20575 GCA_964600925.1 uncultured Syntrophomonas sp. | reverse complement strand
GCATTGAACAAAAGGAATAAAGTGATATAGTAAATAACGGTTATTGGAAGGAGGAGTCGTTGGTGCACCTTAATAAACTTTTACAGGGTCTTGACTACAAGCTGATAAAAGGGTCAAATGAGGTTGATGTTCAGGGTCTGTGCTATGATTCCAGAAAGGCATCCGAAGGCTATCTGTTCGTTTGCATTCCCGGTTTGAAAACCGACGGACATCAATTTGCCCCCCAGGCAATTGCCAATGGAGCCAGGGTCATTCTTGCAGAAAAGGAGATCGAACTGCCGGAAGGGATTACGCTTCTTTTGACCGCTGACTGCCGCCTGGCGCTTCCGCTTGTCAGTTCAAACTTCTATTGCCAGCCTTCACGTGATCTGAAAGTTATCGGTGTAACCGGCACCAACGGCAAGACGACCACCACCCATCTGATCAAGGCTATACTGGAAGAAGCCGGATATAAAACGGGAATTATCGGCACGCTTTATGCGCGCATCAACGATACAGAAAAAGTGTTGGGTCACACTACACCCGAATCACTGGATATTGAAGAATTCATGGCAATAGCCAAACAGGAGGGTGCAAAGTATGTGGTTATGGAGGTATCCTCCCATGCACTTGACCTTGGCCGGGTCGATCAGATCCTTTTTAATGCCGCAGTTTTTACAAATTTAACCCAGGATCATCTTGATTATCATCATGACATGGAACATTACAAACAATCAAAGCGCAAGCTTTTTGATCAATTACATGAAGGGACAGGCTGGTTTGCAGCAATCAACGCAGACGATCCCTATGGAGCAGATTTTATTAAGGCCGCCTCCCCGGCTTATACCTATGCAGTCAATCAGGAAGCTGATGTTCGGGCCATTGAGGTGGATTCCAATCTGAAAGGCAGTAGTTTCAAAGTAATTACTTCTACTGAAGAATTCAAAATCAATATGAAGCTGATTGGTTTATTCAGTGTATATAATGCTTTGGCCGCAATTTGTTTCGCCTTGCATGAAGGAATTGAATCTGCCACAATAAAGTCTGCTTTGGAAAAAGTGTCCGGAGTAGCAGGCCGATTTGAGCAGGTGGATTGCGGACAGGATTTTACCGTGGTGGTAGACTATGCCCACACGCCTGACGGATTGGAAAATATTTTACGTACCGGACGTCAGATTGTTAAAAACCGTCTGATCACTGTTTTTGGCTGCGGAGGTGACCGGGACCGTACCAAACGGCCGCTGATGGGGAAAATTGCTGCCGAATGGAGCGATTTCAGTATTGTTACCTCCGATAATCCACGCAGTGAAGAACCCGAAGCCATCATTGATGATATTGTTCCCGGGTTGGATGCGGTGGAAAATTCACATTATGCCAAGATCGTGGATCGTCGTGATGCCATCGAGCATGCTATTCGTCTGGCCCGGCCCGGTGATCTGGTTATCATCGCCGGTAAAGGACATGAAACCTACCAATTGGTAAAAGACAAAGTCCTGGACTTTGATGATCGCAAGGTAGCCCGGGAAATATTGAAAGGATTGCCGGAATAATGAACCTGCAGTTGGATTTTATAATCGAAGCAGTCAATGGACGGGTGTTATCGGGAACCTGTGCAGACATTACGCAAGTGAGCACTGATTCCCGTAAGATTGCCCCGGGGACATTGTTTGTGGCTTTAAAGGG
>CAZRMB010000013.1:14869-18813 GCA_964600925.1 uncultured Syntrophomonas sp. | reverse complement strand
TGAGCACTGATTCCCGTAAGATTGCCCCGGGGACATTGTTTGTGGCTTTAAAGGGTGAATACTTTGACGGCCATGATTTTCTTGTGAATGCGGTTGAAGTTGGAGCGTCAGCGGTGCTTGTTTCAAGAGGGGATATTCATCTGCCTTTAGAATGCAAGGCCGCTGTTATTTTAGTGGAAGATACCCTTGTGGCTCTGCAGAATCTAGCCGCCCGCTATCGGCAGCTATTTTCCCTGCCGGTGATTGCGATAACCGGTAGTGTAGGCAAAACCACCACTAAAGATATGCTGGCTGACTGTCTGACGAGTCGCTACAACACGCTTAAAACCCAGGGTAATTTCAACAATGAAATCGGACTGCCCATGACCCTTTTTAATCTTGAACCTGAACATCAAGCGGCAGTTCTGGAAATGGGTATGCGTGCGCCGGGAGAGATACATCATCTCGCCTCGCTATTAAAGCCTGATTATGCTATTATCACCAATGTTGAACCGGTTCATTTGGAAACCATGGGGACCCTGGAAAATATTGCAATGGCCAAATGTGAAGTGTTGGAATTCATAAAAAATGATGGTTTTGCTTTGCTTAATGGGGACAATGAATATCTCCTCAATGCAGCAAGCCGGTTTACCTGTAAAAAATACCTTTTTGGTTTTATGGATAACAATGATATTCAGATAAAATCGCTTGTTAATGACGGCAAGGGCATTCATGTGAGACTGAAAATTTTTGCGTGTGAGGAAGATTATTATCTGCCCCTGCCGGTCAGTCAACTGGCTTATAACCTGGCAGCTGCAGCAGGCATGGCTTTTCTTCTGGGTGTAGGCAGCGATGGAATCAGAGATTCTTTAAAAGACTTTCAGCCTGGTGGAAATCGCATGAAGATGACCAACCTGGCAGGTGGCGGAATACTAATTGATGACAGCTATAATGCCAATCCGGTCTCCGTAATGGCTGCGCTGGAAGCATGTCAGCAAATAAGCCGGGACCGCAGAAAAGTTGCTGTTCTTGGGGATATGCTGGAGCTGGGCAGTTATGAGAAAGAAGGTCATTTAAAAGCGGGCCGGAAAGCTGTCGAAGTTAAGATAGACATCCTGGTCACAATTGGCCATTTAGCCCAGTATTATAGGGAAGGTGCCCTTGCACAAGGCATGCGGGAAAGCAGTATCCATCATTTTGACAGCCGGGAAGAAGCTCTGGCCTGGTTGAAAGCCAACGTCAGTACTGCGGATGTAATTCTTGTCAAAGCTTCGCGGGGTATGCATCTGGATAAACTGGCGCAGGAACTTTTTAGTTAGATTCTACTTGGAGGAAATTTTCATGCATGATTACTTTATAAATGCACTGATTGCAGCAGGCGTAGCATTACTGGTTGGTTTGGCCATGGGGCCGTTTATGATTCCCTTTTTACATCGGCTCAAGGTTGGACAGAACATACGTGACGATGGTCCCCAAACGCATCTCAGCAAGGCCGGCACACCTACCATGGGCGGAGTTATAATCATCACCGCGGTAATGGTAGCCAGCTTCCTCATGGCCGGCGCCAGCAAACAGGTACTGGTTGCTGTATTTATTATGTTAGCCGTTGGCGGAATCGGATTTTTTGACGACTACATAAAAGTAGTCCTGAAACGTTCTCTGGGACTGCGCGCCCGCGACAAACTGCTGCTGCAGACCTTGGTGGGGCTCATTATGGGACTGTTGTTGTTGTTTTACCTTGATCGAGGGACGCTATTGATCATTCCCTTTACAAAAGTTACTTTTGATCTGGGATATTTTTATATACCTTTTGTTATGCTGGTTCTGATTGCGACATCCAATGGTGTAAACCTCACTGACGGATTGGACGGACTGGCTGCCGGCGTAACGATTCCGGTTGCCCTGGCTTATATTATAATTTCGATCATGCTGGGCAACTATAATACGATAATATTTGGTGCGGCTCTGGTTGGTGCCTGTCTTGGTTTTCTGGTATTCAACCATTACCCGGCCAAAGTATTTATGGGAGATACCGGTTCCATGGCCATAGGCGGTGCAATTACTGCTCTGGCGGCCATAAACCGTTCTGAAATTGCGCTGCTGATTATCGGCGGGGTTTTTGTTATTGAATCGCTGAGTGATATTATTCAGGTAGCATCTTTTAAAACGACCGGGCGCAGGGTATTCAGGATGGCCCCGCTGCATCACCATTTTGAACTGAAAGGCTGGCCGGAACGCAAAGTAGTCTTGATGTTCTGGCTGCTTTCCGTTGGATTTGCCCTGTTGGGAATAGTAGCTTACAAGAATATCGGATAGGAAGTGTGTTCAGGTTGGATTTTGCTGAAAAAAACATTTTAGTTATAGGGCTGGCTCGAAGTGGTTTAGCCGCAATTACATCATTGCATAAAAGAGGTGCCCGTTTGACCGCGTATGATGCCAAGTCAGAAGCTGAACTGGGAGATTGTATTGTGAATTTGCAGACAATGGGGGTAGCCGTTTATGCAGGTATATTTCCACCGGTAAGTTCTGACCTTGATTTACTGGTCGTAAGTCCGGGTGTACCGCTGGAAATAGAACCGGTTCAAACTGCACGTCAGTTGGGGATCGAAGTGATCAGCGAGTTGGAACTGGCTTACAGAATAAAATCTCCACAGCTTGAAATACTGGCAGTTACCGGCACCAACGGCAAAACTACCACAACCACCCTGTTGGAACAGATCCTTCTGGAAGCAGGCCGCCATGCTGCAGCAGGTGGTAATATCGGGGTAGCTCTTTGCTCCCAGGTAGAGGAAATGCAAGATGGCTATATATCTGTTGAAGCTTCCAGTTTTCAGTTGGAAACCACCAGTACCTTTAGACCCCACATAGCAGGAATATTGAATATAACTCCGGATCATCTTGATCGCCATAAAACCATGCAAGGTTATATGGCGGCCAAATCCAATATATTTGCACGGCAGACGAAAGATGACTTTCTGGTGCTGAATTATGAGGATGAACTGGTAAAACAAATGGGTGCAAAGGCTGCTTCCCGCATTATTTATTTCTCTACGGATCGGCAGTTGGAGGAAGGCGTTTTTGTTTCCGGGCAAGTAATTCAAATAAAATGGCAGGATGAATGCTTTGGACTGATGCCAGTCGCTGAGCTGCGTCTGCGCGGCAAGCACAACCTGGAAAATGCTTTATGCGCAGCAGCCATGGCCTGGGCTGACGGAGTCGACCTTCAAAGCATTGCCAACGTATTGCGGACTTTTGGCGGAGTGAGACATCGTCTGGAGGAAGTTGCCTGCCACAACGACATTCTATATATAAATGATTCCAAAGGTACCAATCCTGATTCCACCATTAAGGCGCTTGGCGCTTTTGATCGTCCCATTATACTCATCGCCGGCGGTCGGCCCAAAGGAGGCAGTTACAGGCTGGTAGCGCAGGAGATCAGACAGCGGGTCAGGGAACTGGTATTGCTTGGTGAAGCCAGGGAAATGATCAAATCAGAAGTAATGGAAACCGGCTTCAGGAATATACATGAGGTAGAGGATTTTCCTGCAGCAGTATATCAAGCCCATCAGTTGGCCCGGCCCGGCGACGTGGTTCTGCTGTCACCGGCCTGCGCGAGTTGGGATATGTTTCCCAGTTATGAACATCGCGGAGATCTCTTCTGTCAAATCGTAGATTCGATCATAAACCAACAGCCAAAGGGGTAAGGCAGTTATACCGAGGTTGAACTGCCGGTTCATGACCCGGGGAGGTGAGATTATGAGGTTAAAAAAGGGGCCGCCTGATTTCGTATTGTTTATCACTACACTGGCCTTGATCGGCATAGGGTTGATCATGGTTTTCAGCTCCAGTTCGGTAACAGCCAATGTAAACTATGGTGATGCTTATTACTATTTTAAAAAGCAGCTCATGTGGTCTTTTTTCGGCTTGATTGCCATGATTGTGGTAATGAAGCTGAATTTTAACCG
>CAZRMB010000013.1:13177-14769 GCA_964600925.1 uncultured Syntrophomonas sp. | reverse complement strand
TGATTTCACTGCCTGGGATCGCGGCAGTATTTGCCGCGATAATTTTTGAACCTTACCGTATGGAAAGACTGATAGCTTTCACCAATCCCTGGAAATATGCCAATGATGAAGGATTCCAAACCGTTCAATCCCTATATGCGCTTGGTTCGGGCGGATTATTCGGTTTGGGTCTGGGGCGTAGCCGTCAGAAGTTTTTCTATTTACCCGAGCAACACACCGATTTTATCTTTGCCATACTGGGCGAAGAATTAGGTTTTATTGGAATCACTCTTGTGCTGGGCTTGTTTTTGCTTTTTGCCTGGCGGGGGTTTAAAATAGCCATGAATGCACCTGATAATTTTTCCAGGATCCTGGCATCAGGTTTAACGATACTAATTATCTTTCAAGCCATTATAAATATCGGGGTAGTTTCAGGCGCCCTGCCGGTTACCGGCATAACGCTGCCCTTTATCAGCTACGGAGGTACGTCGCTGTTGTTCTCCATGATGGGGGTAGGCCTGCTGCTCAATATTTCAAGATATAGTACGAATAAATGAGGTGCAAGACATGAAGATCATACTCAGCGGTGGCGGAACCGGAGGACATATTTATCCGGCCCTGGCCATCGCCGGTGAACTAAAAGAACGACTGCCCGAAGTACAACTGCTTTACGTTGGCACACCTGCAGGAATGGAAAGCAGGATCGTTCCAGAAGCAGGCTTGGCCTATGCCTCTCTTAACGTCAGCGGCATTGACCGCACATCAATGCTCAAAGCCAGCAAGTCAATTGTTAAATTCCCCAACAGTTTTTTTCAAGCCCGCAACATCATTAAAGATTTTGAACCGGATATTATCGTAGGCACCGGCGGATACGTATCATTCCCAATCGTACTGGCCGGTACCTTTATGGGGATAAAAACCATCATCCACGAACAAAATGCTTATCCCGGACTGGCCAACCGCAATCTCGCCAAAAGAGTCGACCGCGTACTGTTGACCTTCCCCGAAGCCAGTCAGTATCTCGATTCGGAAAATATAAAAATAACCGGACTGCCGGTGCGCAAACAAATGATGCACACCGATAAACAACAATCCCGTCAAAGCCTCGGCTTGGACCAGAATCTATTCACGATCCTCGCTTTCGGCGGAAGCCTTGGAGCCAAAACCATAAATAACGCCCTGCTGGATTTCATCGACCGCAGCCGTGGCGAAAAGCTGCAAATAATATGGATCACTGGCGAGGCAGCCTATGAAGAGATACAGGAAAAACTGACCGAAAAATATGACCTCGAAACCATCCGCCCCCAAATAACCCTGCTTCCCTATATGAACAACATGGAGCAGGCCATGGGTGCTGCTGATCTGGCCGTGTGCAGAGCCGGAGCAAGTACCGTCAGCGAACTGGAAGTGATCGGCTTGCCCGCCATCCTCGTACCATTCCCTTTCGCGGCCGACAACCACCAGGAAAAAAATGCCCGGGCGCTGGTTGATAAAAATGCAGCTTATTTAGTAATAGATGAATTCTTCGATGGTACAGAATTACATAAAAAAGTTCAGGAAATCCAAAAACAGCCGGAGAAATTAAGAATAATGGGGCAGAATATGTTAAAAGA
>CAZRMB010000013.1:11150-13077 GCA_964600925.1 uncultured Syntrophomonas sp. | reverse complement strand
AATTAAGGAGATGAGGAATTGGCCGCTGATAAAGAACAATGGATTCATATGGTAGGAATAGCCGGAGCGGGCATGAGCGGAATTGCCAGAGTATTAAAAGAACAAGGAGTAAAAGTAAGCGGTTCTGACCTGCAAAAAAACGGCGTAAGCAGCAAGCTCGAAGAAATTGGAATCCAGATATATGAAGGCCATCAGTCCTCAAACATTCAGGAGGGAGTTGATTTGCTGGTCATATCCTCAGCAGTTCCCCCCGAAAATATTGAGGTAGAAACAGCCATGCAACGCGGCATACCTGTATTAAAACGAGGGGAGATGCTGGCCCGGCTGGCCAACGCCAACAAAGGCATTGCCGTTGCCGGAGCCCATGGCAAAACCACCACGACCTCCATGGTATATACCGTCCTGGAGAGTTGCGGGGCTGAGCCGACCTACATCGTAGGCGGAGAATTACAGGACAGCGATCTTAATGCCCATCTGGGCAAAGGAGAATATTTCGTTGTTGAAGCCGATGAAAGCGATGCTTCATTTCTAGGTCTTCATCCTCATATCGCGATCGTTACCAATATAGAAAATGACCATCTTGATTTCTACAAATCTTTTGACCGGATCAAAACAGCTTTTCAGAAATTTCTGCAGCAAACCGACAGCGAAGGATTTGTTTTGCTGAATGGTGCTGATCCCTGCCTGCGGGAGATCAGTCAGACAGCTGCAGGACGTGTGCTTTTATATGGAGAAGACAGCAACTTTGATTATTATATGCAGAATTGGCAGGTACAGGGGATGGGTTCAGTTTTTGAAGCTTATCGCGCTGGACAGTATCTTGGCCGGATCAGTCTTTCCGTACCCGGCCGGCATAATGCCTGGAATGCCCTGGCAGCTATGGCAGTTGCTATCGAAATGGGTCATTCATTTGCAACCATAGCCGCCAGTCTGAAAGATTTCCATGGCGCCAAACGTCGTTTTCAGATCATGGGACACATCGGAACCAATGTAGTGGTTGATGACTATGCTCATCATCCAACCGAGATCCAGGCTACTATCAAGGCTGCCCGTGATTTGGATTTTGAGCGGCTGCTGGTAGTATTTCAGCCGCATCGTTATACACGAACCCAACTTCTGGCAGAACAGTTTGCCGTATCTTTTTCGCAGGCAGATCTGGTCATTATTACAGATGTATATTCGGCCGGGGAAAAACCTATTGCAGGCGTTGACAGTCAGCTGATCTACCGGCTTGCTTCACAGGCCGGAGCCAATATGATTTATATTCAAACCCAGGAAGAAATTGAACGCTTCATCCGCCGGGAAATTGGTAACCACGATCTCATCATAACCATGGGTGCGGGTGATATTTGGAAACTTGGAGTAAAACTGGTTGATGAAAAATGATTTGCCGGTGCTTGGACCTTTAAACCAGCGGAGGTGTTAAGTTGGAAGAGCACTTATTGGTCAGAGGAGGCAATGTCCTCAAAGGCCAGGTAACTATAAGCGGTTCTAAAAATGCCATTCTGCCGATTATGGCAGCCAGTCTTTTGTCGGCTGGCGAAATAATCCTGAATGAAGTACCTGACCTGGAAGACATTAATGTTATGGCAGAAGCTCTCGAACTTCTGGGGGCTACGGTAAAACGTGAAGGCAAAGTACTGATTATTGACGGGAGTGGAGTTAAGAGTTGCGAACTTCCCGAAAGTATTTCCAGACGTATGCGAGCCTCAAATCTGGTTATGGGTGCACTGCTGGGACGGATGCACGAGGCCAGAGTAGCCTTCCCGGGTGGCTGTGCGATTGGTTCCCGGCCGATGGACCTGCATATCAAAGGTTTTAAAGGCCTGGGTTACAATATAAGTGAAGGCAGCGGTTATCTGATCGGGAAGGAGCAGCATGCCCGGGGAAAAGAAATTATGCTGGATGTACCCAGTGTGGGTGCGAC
>CAZRMB010000013.1:0-11050 GCA_964600925.1 uncultured Syntrophomonas sp. | reverse complement strand
CTGGTGGGAAAGAAAGATTATCGTCCTACCGACATAAAAACCATGCCATATCCAGGTTTCCCAACTGATATGCAGGCGCAGATGATGAGTCTTTTAGCTACCATTTCCGGAACCAGCGTAATGGTTGAAACGATCTTTGAAAATCGATTTATGCATGTACAGGAATTGCGCCGCATGGGTGCGGATATAAAAATAGAAGGCCGGGTTGCTATTATTAAAGGTGGCCAGTATGAAGGAACCAATGTGGAAAGTACTGATTTACGTGCTGGTGCTGCGCTAATCCTGGCCGGGTTGGTTGCCCGCGGAGAGACCCGCATATCAAAACTGGAGCATATCGACCGGGGTTACGAAAAGATACACGAAAAATTTAAAGCCCTGGGTGCCGACATAAAAAGAACCAGATCGGCTTAAATAAACGATAAACGTAAGATGATAAAGCCTGCCCAAAAGGTGTATGTAAAATACTGAGTTGGGCGGGCTTTAAGTTTGCAAGAATTTCTTAAATATTGTGTACAGGATATATAAGGAAACATAAAAATTAGTACTTAAACAAAATATTCTATTGCAACGAGATCAATTCACTATTATCCTTAATTTGTATGCTATATTGTATATGTAAAATTTGATATAATTGCTCTTAATGAACTGGGATATTACGGAGTAATCAATATGGCGAATAAAGCTGGAAAAATATCATTTCTCATCCTGCTGGTACTAGTATGTATTTATCTTTTTTTGCACAGTTCCATCTTCAATATCAGTAAAGTTTATGCCAGCGGCAATAAAAAAGTAACCAGTGATGAGATTATTGCACTTGCCGGGATAACACCCGGTGAAAATCTATTTAAAATCGATCGTGATTTGATTGAGCGATCGGTTAAAATTCATCCCATAGTTAAAAGTGCGCAATTAATAAGACATATGCCTCACTCGGTGGAAATAAAGATCCAGGAGCGCTCCAGTTGGGCGGTCATTCCTTATGAAGATCTGTTTCTGTTGATTGATGATGAGGGTCATTGTCTGGACAAGCTAAATAAGCTGCCGGATGGCAATATACCGATTATTACCATGGATAAAATGCCGGAGCGCGTTAACCTCGGTCAAGCAGTCAACCAGGATGCAATCAAAATGATCAAAACAGTTTGGAAATCTTTTGATGCGCAGGACCGTGGGAATATATCGCAATTTCATTATATGAACAATCAGAAGTCTTTGCTGATATATACGCTCGAAGGGACGGAAGTGCGCTATGGTAAGCTGGAGCGGATCGACGAAAAAGCCGCTAATTTTACCGAAGCACTAAGGATAGAAGCCATTCTACAGAAAGAAGGCAAAGACCAGCTTGATTACGTAGATCTCAGATTTTCAGGTCAGCCAGTGGTTAAAACCAGAACATAGAAAGGTGATAAAGATGCGCAACAAGACAGGACAAGTATCGATCATGGTTGTTTGTTTGGTGTTGGGGATCATGCTGGCGGTTCAATTCAAAAACACCCAGAATACAGATGTTAATCTCCGTGGTGCCAGAAACGATGAAGTATATGAGCGATATATGGAAGTTACTGAGGAAAGGGATGCGCTGGCCAAAGAAGTATTATCCCTACGCGAAAAAATGGTTAATGTTACCAATAATAACAATGCCAACCGCGAGCTGCAGGAAGAAATGCAGAAGGTCAATATGGCGGCGGGCTTGTTGCCGGTATATGGTCAGGGAATAACCGTAACGCTGAATGACAGTGCCCGTTCTCCGGAGATGGGAGAGGATCCCAATGGACTGCTGGTGCACGATGTGGATATATTGAATGTGGTTAGTGAATTGAAGGCTTCCGGAGCAGAAGCCATTTCTGTCAATGGGGAACGCATTATTGCCATGTCCGAAGTACGCTGTGCCGGAACGACCATCCTGGTCAACACCAACAAAATTGCTCCCCCATTTATAGTCAAAGCCATTGGCGATCCGCAGATGCTGGAAAGTGGGCTGACCATAAAGGGCGGCGTAGCACAGAAATTAAAGGATTATGGACTGCAGGTACAGATTCAAAAAAATAATAATGTTGAAATACCCGCATACACTGGTGTCGTAAAAACCAGTTTTAGTCATGTGAAAAAATAATTCTTTGTATTGTTGCCTGAATAACAAATGCCTGTGAACTTAAGTTCTTACGAAAGAATGTTCCTCGGTTGTGAAGCAAGCCCATATTTCACAATCATAAAATAATTGCAAAGGCGGCATGAATTATGTGGTGGTTAACCCTATTTTGTCTGCTTATTGGTTTATTTATTGGTTTTCAAATTCCTGCCTTATTGCCGGCAGTAGCTGTAAAATATATGTCGATAGGAGTGCTGGCAGCACTGGACTCAGTTTTCGGCGGAATCCGAGCTTATATGGAAGATTCTTTTGACAGCACCATCTTTATAAGTGGTTTTATAACCAATACTTTGTTGGCTGCCGGTTTGGCATATCTTGGTGACCGCCTTGGCCTGGAGCTTTACCTGGCTGCGGTGGTGGTATTTGGCGTAAGACTATTCCAAAATTTAGGAATTATTCGTCGATATCTATTGAAAAAATACTGATAAAAATTCTGCTTAAAAAAAGGGATTGACAATACGTTTGTGGTATTTATGACACATGTAAACAAAGGGGTGTTCAGATATTAACAAACGCAATGTGTTAGTAGGGCTGGATGTGGGTACCAGTTCAGTCAAGGCCGCCTTGGCTGAGATCGTATCACCCGGTGCGGTAAATATTCTGGGGCTTACCAGTCAGCCTTCAGCGGGACTGCGCAAAGGAAATATAGTTGATATTGAAGCTACTGCCAGGTCCATCGACAGTTGTCTCAATGAACTGGAGAGACTGACGGGAGTGGAGATTCAGAGTGCGGTTTGCGGTTTCTCGGGCATGAGCATTACGGCCGTCAGCAATCATGCCGTCATCGCTGTTGCCAATCCCAGTTATGAAATTACCGAAGAAGATAAGCGCCGGGTCTTGCAATTGGCGCAAAATGTAGCCCTTCCTCCGGACAAAATGATTGTACAGCTGATTGAACGTCAGTACATCGTTGACGGCTATGAAGGCGTCAAGGATCCGGTAGGCATGATGGGCAGCCGTCTGGAAGCGGAAGTGCTGATTATCATTGCAGCTGCGGCAGCACTGCAGAATCTGCAAAGATCTGCGGAACGCATAAATTTATATCTGGAAAGATTTGTTTACAATCCGATCCTTATATCCGAAGCGGTTCTGATGCCGGCTGAAAAGGAAATGGGTGTGGCGCTGGTTGATTTAGGCGGAGGAACTACGGAAATAAGTGTTTTTGAACAGGGTGCATTATTGTCGACCAGCGTTTTGCCGATCGGCGGAGAATATATCACCAGAGATCTGGCCATTGTACTCAGGACTTCCATCGAAGAAGCAACCCGTATCAAGGAAGAAAGCGGAGTCGCCGCAATTACGATGGCCAATTCGGAAGTAATGGTTAATGTACGTAATATTCAAGGCAATGAAGTGAAACAGGTTTCCCAGCATGTCATCGCTGATATTGTGGCGGCACGGGTTACCGAAATGGTGCAAATGATTCATGCTGAGCTTGCCCAAACCACATATCTGGACAAGCTCCCCGGCGGACTGGTTTTATCCGGCGGGGGGGCCCAGCTAAAAGGTATTGCTGAGGTTATGGAAGCTTATTTAAATATACCGGTTCGCATAGGAAGACCTGACAATATAAGGGGGTTGCAGCGTGAATATAATCAGCCCCAGAATGCAGTTGCTCTCGGTTGTATCTGTTACGGAGCACAGAGGACAAGTCCCGGTTTAATGGAGAATACACACAGATTTTCACCGGTTTTCAACAAGATTTTATATTGGTTCAGGGATTTATTTGGTTAATTAATGGAGGAGGTTACGTGATGCCATTGGATTTTGATGTGGAAATGCAGCAGTTCGCAAACATCAAGGTAATAGGAGTGGGCGGCGGAGGCAATAATGCGATCAACAGAATGATTGAAGCCGGCCTCAAAGGAGTTGAATTTATTTCTGTCAACACGGATTCACAGGCTTTGTTTTTATCCAAAGCAGAAAAGAAAATCCAGGTTGGAGAAAAACTTACCAAAGGTCTGGGAGCAGGTGCTGACCCTGAGATAGGTATGAAAGCTGCGCAGGAAAGTGAGGACGATATCCTGCGATCACTCCAGGGTGCAGATATGGTATTCGTAACCGCCGGTATGGGTGGAGGAACAGGCACAGGAGGAGCACCGGTTATAGCTCGACTGGCCAAGCAGGTCGGGGCTTTGACCGTGGGCGTGGTTACCAAACCGTTTTCCTTTGAAGGCCGCAAGCGTAATCAACAGGCCGAAAACGGTATTCAGGACCTGAAGAATGAAGTCGACAGTCTCATCACCATTCCCAATGACAGATTGCTGCAGGTGGTAGATAAAAATACCGCCTTTAACGATGCCTTCCGCATTGCTGATGATATATTGCGTCAAGGTGTCCAGGGGATCTCAGATCTGATCGCTGTTCCTGGCGTTATCAATTGCGATTTTGCTGATGTCAAGACCGTGATGAAAAATACCGGTTCGGCCCTGATGGGAATAGGCCGGGCTTCAGGTGACAACCGGGCAGCAGAAGCAGCCCGCATGGCAGTTTCCAGTCCCTTGCTGGAAACTTCGATCGAAGGGGCGCGCGGCGTTTTGTTCAATATCAGCGGCGGCAGCAATCTGACTTTGTTTGAAATCAATGAAGCGGCGGAGATCATTCATCAGTCTGCTGATGTGGAAGCCAACATTATCTTTGGCGCCAATATTAATGATGTCCTTGAAGATGAAGTGATTGTAACGGTTATTGCCACCGGTTTTGATGCAAAAAAACCAGTGCTGAGCGAACCCGTTTTGCGTTCTTCCTCCAGACAGGTGGAAAGCGCCCAGAGTATCCTGGATAAGAATGATCTGGAAATACCTCCATTCTTGAGACGGAGTCGTTAAGAACAGCCGTACAATATTATTTTGCAATGACCGTTTACATTCTTTTGTCGATGTTATTAAGACCGGGTAAGAAATTGCCCGGTTTATTTCTTTTTCTGCCGGAAGATTAGCTGGAACTATCCCTTAAAACAACATTTTATTAGAGTTTGATTTACTATAATTTGGAATACATAGTACGGCAAAATAATCATATTTCTTATGAAGGATTATTTTTAACCGGTTACAAACTGGACAGGTGGCAAAAGATGCGCGCTGGCAAGGAGACCGTATGCATGAAACCAAAGTATACGCAGACCTGACATTCCTTATCAATCTGACCATGGACTTTCTGCTACTCTGGATGACCGCCAGGATTTGCCGGGCATCCGTATCATACCGCCGCTTGTTCCTGGCTGCTTTTCTGGGTGGCATCTACGGAGTTGGTAATCTTGTAGCATCATCAACCTTTTTATATAGCATACCTGTCAAAGTGCTCGTATCCTGCCTGCTGCTATTGGTTGCCCTGAAACCCGTTGCCTGGCAGCAATTCCGGAAATCATTCTTGGTTTTTTACGGATTGAGTTTTGTCGCTGCCGGAGCCAGTATGGCGGCAGCCTACCTATATCCTGCCGCGCAGGGACCATCCTGGTCATTTTATTACCTGTTGCTGGGGGCCGGGGCACTTATCATGATTTCAAGCTATACCGAGCGCTACTTCAAACAAACTTTGCTTCCGGCTTTGCTTAAATATCAGGTAAGACTTCGCTTTGCAGACAAGAGCTGCAGCGGAGAAGGATTTCTTGATACCGGCAATGGCTTGCGTGATCCGCTTACTCGCCGGCCAATCGTAGTAGCTGAATACACTTTTTTGCAATCCTGTTTGCCGGAGGAATTGAATCGCGCCATGGCAGATGATCTGAATGAGGATCAGCGGTTGGAAGCATTCAGTCGCAGCAACTGGGGAAGCCGCTTGCGTTTGATCCCATTTTCATCATTGGGCAAGAAAAATGGCATGTTGATCGGGCTGCGCTGCGATGAAGTCGGGATAAAGATAGGTCGCCGGGAAATGCTGCATAAAAATTTGGTTGTGGCCATCTACCCGCATAAACTAAGTGCCGAGGATGATTATCAAATGCTGATTCCGTCTGAGGTTGTTCAATAAGCATAGGGGGGATAAATCATGAATCTGGGTGAAAAATTAAGATCTATAAAATTAAGACTCTTACAGTGGTACATTAGAAAAAAACTGCCAGGTTACGTTCATTACATCGGATCTGCAGAGATACTGCCGCCTCCTTTGAAGGAAGGCGAAGAACTGAATCTGATTTCCCAATTGGATAACGGTGATGCTGCTGTAAAGGCAACGCTTATTGAACATAATTTGCGTCTGGTCGTATATATCGCCAAAAAATTTGAAAACACCGGCATCAATATCGAAGATCTGATTTCTATCGGTACCATTGGTCTTATAAAGGCGGTCAATACCTTTGAACCCAGTAAAAATATAAAACTGGCTACATACGCATCCCGCTGTATTGAAAACGAAATTCTTATGTACCTGCGCCGCAATTTGAAAAACCGGGCTGAAGTATCACTGGACGAACCACTCAATGTAGATTGGGATGGCAATGAATTGCTGCTCTCTGATGTGCTCGGTACAGAAGCTGATATGATCTACAAGACGATAGAAGGGGAAGTAGAAAAGTCCCTGCTGCATCAGGCTATGCACAAGCTTAATCCTCGCGAAAAAATAATCATCCAACTTCGTTTCGGACTTAACAACGGTTTTGAAAAAACCCAGAAAGAAGTGGCAGACATATTGGGAATCTCCCAATCCTATATATCGCGGCTGGAAAAAAGGATTTTAAAGAGACTGCAACGTGAAATTCGCAAAATAGAATAGACGCTGTGAGACCATATTGGCCCCCCAACATACCCGCTTCCTGTTGTAGCAATACATAGGTGGCGGGTTCTTTGTTTTTGCAGTCAATCATCGGATTGCATGGATAGAAGGCAGCTCATTTTATCGGGAATAATTAATAACAAAAAAGTAAATAATTATAAAATCCTGAAAGCATAAATGATTGTCGTAAGGACATGCTTAAAAAAGCTTCATAAGCAGGAAGGGGTAACTCTTTGATCAACAAGGTGGAAATTTGCGGTGTTAACACTGCCAAGTTACCGGTTTTAAAAAATGAAGAGATGCGCAAACTTTTTACGGCCATGCAATCCGGGGACATTGATGCCCGGGATAAACTGATTCAGGGGAATTTAAGATTGGTTTTGAGTGTCATTCAGCGTTTCAGCAATCGTGGCGAATTTGTAGATGATCTGTTTCAGGTCGGTTGTATCGGTTTAATTAAAGCGATCGATAATTTTGATCTGGGACAGAATGTTAGATTCTCAACCTATGCCGTGCCAATGATCATCGGCGAGATCCGCCGCTATTTGCGTGACAATAATTCCATCCGCGTTTCCCGTTCCCTGAGGGATATCGCCTATAAAGCGCTGCAGGCCAGAGAAAAGATGCTGGCGGAAAACAGTACCGAGCCATCCATTTCACAGTTGGCCGAACAATTGGAAGTGCCGAGAGAAGAAGTCGTTTTTGCCCTGGACGCTATACAGGAGCCGGTTTCACTTTTTGAACCGATTTATAACGATGGAGGAGACCCTATTCTGGTTATGGACCAGATCAGTGATGAAACCAACTCCGACGAGCATTGGCTCGAATCCATCACCATCAATGAAGCCCTCAAACGGCTGACCGAACGAGAAAAACACATTATGGCACTGCGCTTTTTTTACGGACGCACCCAGATGGAAGTAGCTGATGAAATCGGAATATCACAGGCCCAGGTATCACGTTTGGAGAAAGCAGCCATAAAGCAACTGAAGAAATATGTATAAAACTGACAGGGGGGCAGGATATGAAAAAAAATTTGCTGGTTATGGTATTGCTGGCCATAATTCTCTTCATGGCAGTTCCTTTGACCAACTACCTTCAACAAAGCGACAACGCTTTTACCTATAACAACATAATAAGTTTTCAGCCCGGAATAAATAACTAGAAGATTGAGCCTAATTCCTGAATGGATTTTGCTGAATATGATAATATAAAGTAAAACCACAGGAAAGCGGGTTAAATTATTAAAGACGATTCGATCAGACTTATATGGGAAGGAAAAGACCGGCCTTTAAACATGGAAGGGCCGGTTGCTTTGCTGTCTGCTGTGCAAAGCGTTTATCCCTGTCCGCTATTTAATGAAAGCAATATATTGGACGCAGCCGGCCATGAGCTTGCTGACAGTGCGATCGCAAACAAATTCTATCAGGCTGACAATCTGGAAGTCCTGCGAATCTTGTCTCAAGCAGAAAACAACCCGCCTGTTAAGTTAATCTATATTGACCCCCCGTTTATGAGTCAGATACATTACCATTCACTTAAAGAAAATTCCAGCCAACACGCCTTCGAAGACAGGTGGCAGCCCGAGAGTTATCTGGACATGCTATATCCGCGGCTGCGTTTAATGAAGGAAGTACTGGCCGAAGACGGCAGTATTTTTGTGCACGTGGACTGGCATGTAAGCCACTATGTGCATTTGCTGCTGGATGAGATTTTTGGAGGGGAGAATTTCATCAACGAAATCGTATGGTGTTACAGCGGCGGAGGTAATTCCCGCCGGCACCTGCAGCGCAAGCACGATCTGATTTTCTGGTACGGCAAAAGTTCCTCGTATACTTACCACCCCCAGCATCGTCCCTATACCAAAGGTACTTTGGAAAGAGGACTGACGGCAGTGAAAGGCGATAAATACAAATTAGCTGCTGAAGGGGCATTGCTCCAGGATTGGTGGACAGATATAAACAAAATATTGAGTCCCACCGCTTATGAAAATCATAAATACCCCACCCAAAAGCCACGACAATTGCTGCAAAGAATAATTAATATGGCATCCAATCCCGGTGATCTTGTGGCGGACTTTTTTGCCGGTTCAGGCACTACTGCCGAAGTTTGTAACGAACTGGGACGACCCTGGATTTTGTGTGATAACAGTCCGCTGTCCTTGCAGACTACCATCAGCCGCTTAGCCCGGAATGATTCCCTTCCCTTTGCCATATACGCAAGTTATGCAATGGATAAAAAAGTTCCTGGGCAAGAAACAGCAGCATCTACCGCGAATTTAAAAATGAAAGAAGTCACCATCCAGGAAAATGGTGATGATTACATATGGTTAAGTTTAGGAATTGATTATTATCAGCCCGAAGTGCTGCCTGAAAATTGGGACCCGGAAGAATTTGCTTCTGCCATTGAATTTTGGGAGATCGACCCTGATTATGATGAAACCCGATTCAATTCCCGGTATCAGTTATTTCGTCCCCCTCATCAAAAGACCAGTCTGCTTCCGTTAAATATTTTGCTGTCCCTGCCTCGCTGTGAGAACTATAAAATTGCTGTGAAAGTACACGATAGCTTCGCCGGACAGCAAATTCAAGTCTTACATTTCAGCCTTTCTGATTTTGCAAACAAATAATCCCTCACAAGAATCTCTTGCATTGAGTAAATATTTGTGTTATCAATTGCTTTAGAACTTATTTCCAATTTCGTCCTGGAATCTGAGGTGAGATTTGTGGAAACAAATGAGTTGGCCAGTCTCTTTTGTTTACATAGCCTGGAGCGGATCGGTAACCGAACCTTGTGGAAAATAAAAAGCTCCTTTGGAAGCTTTGAGAATTGTCTTGACGCCTCAAGACAGGATCTGCAGGCCTCTTTTTTAAATGAAGGGATAGTCGGCAGAATTTTAACTGTCCGGCAGAATACCGACAGGCAGCAGGTGCTGAAGGAATATCTAAGCAGCGGGGCGCGCCTTAGTTGTATTGAAGATGAAGATTATCCGTCCTGGCTGGGCAAGACCCATGATCCGCCCTATTTATTGTATTACCGGGGTGACCTGGGCTGCTTGAACGAATTGAGCATTGCCATCGTTGGCTCTCGTCGCGCCAGCACCTATGGCAAAATTCAATCCAGACGCTTTGGCCGGGAGCTGGCAGGGAAAGGAATAACCGTAATAAGCGGCATGGCTCGCGGTATTGACACCGAAGCCCATATTGGAGCCCTCGAAGCCGGCGGCAAAACTGCCGCTGTTCTCGGAAGCGGCCTGGATGTGATTTATCCCCCTGAAAACAAACAGCTGTATAACCAAATCAGCGAGCAGGGAGTAATCCTGACCGAATTCCCACCCCATACCCATCCCGAACCAGGCAATTTTCCCATGAGAAACCGGGTCATTGCCGGGCTGAGCAGAGGGATACTGGTGGTGGAAGCCCAACAGCGCAGCGGCGCTTTGATTACCGTCGATTTTGCTCTTGAACAAGGCCGTGACGTATTTGCCATTCCCGGGCAAATAAACAGCAAAAACAGTGAAGGCACCAACAACCTGATTAAGCAAGGCGCTTGCATGGTAACCGAGATCAATGATATATTATCCGAATACGGGCTAGTTCAAGAACAAAATAGAACCAATATACAGCAGGGAGAATTATTCGATGTAAGTCCAGAAGAAAGACTGGTCTTGGACTTGCTCGGCACCGAATCAGAACATTTTGATGATCTGGTATACAAAAGCAAACTGACCATCGGCGAGCTAAGCACTTACTTGCTGCAGATGGAATTAAAAGGCATAATAAAAGCCCTCCCCGGCAATTACTATGTAAAGACATAAACCCGATGTAAGTATTTGCAGAAATAGAAGCCCCGGCGATGGCAAAGCCGAGCCCTATTATGGCGAGGCCCCAAATAGCAGAGCCAACGAGCCAACAGAAATCGTTCGAAGAGCTTTATGTTTAAGTAGAGTGCAGGGGGTAAGGCGACAGCCGTGCGACGGGAAGTAACGACGCCAAGAATGCTTACAGAATTAATTAAGAAAAACGTTACCCAAAAACGAGACTCACGTATTAATATCAAGACTCCGAGGATACAAATGTGAGACCGGATTGCAAATCTGGCAAGTCAAAAGACCGGCCCCAAACGGTCTTAAGCATAAAGCTCAGACAAAGTTTACAGTCATAATAAAACGAACAAGTTACGCCAAATGGC
>CAZRMB010000012.1:0-21176 GCA_964600925.1 uncultured Syntrophomonas sp. | reverse complement strand
CAGAGAAGGCGGCCGCACAGTTGGCTCCGGTGTTGTTATCAGCATCTAACAATCGATAAATAAAACAAAAGTATACCCGGAGGGACAGGGGCCGCAAGGTCCTTAATCCCCAAACACGAGGATGCGTGTAAAGAATGAGCCCAGGCTAAGGAGGTTTAAATTAGAGTGAGTGGCCAGCAAAAAGTTCGAATCCGTTTAAAAGCATTTGATCACAAATTATTGGATCAATCATCACAAAAAATTGTTGAAACCGCCAAGAAAAACGGAGCTGTAGTTTCCGGCCCTATTCCCCTGCCGACCGAAAAGAGTATCTATACCATATTACGGTCGCCCCATGTTAATAAGGATTCCCGGGAACAGTTTGAAATGCGTACCCATAAAAGACTTATAGACATACTGGATCCTAATCCGAAAACGATCGATGCTCTAATGCACTTGGATTTACCTTCCGGAGTAGACATAGAGATAAAATTGTAGGTGAGGAACCGGTGCTGCGAGGCCAGTGGGTAAAATGGTCTTAAGGCAGTAAATGTCCGGATTGAAAAAGAGGTGATGTTGGAGTACCCGCTTCCAACCACTCGCCATAATTCTGAGCCAGGAGGTATATGAGGTGACAAAATTGAGCAAAGCCCTGATGGGCACAAAAATTGGTATGACTCAAATATTCGATGAAAATGGCAAAGCCATACCGGTTACAGTTGTAGAATCAAGTGCAAACATCGTACTGCAGAAAAAAACAACTGAGACAGATGGTTATAATGCTCTGCAAATGGGGTTTGGCATTATCAGAGAAAAACTGGTCAATAAACCAGAAACAGGACATTTTCAAAAGGCTAAAGTCAAACCTGTACGCTATGTAAAGGAATTCCGTGTTGATAACGTGAATGATTATGAAATTGGGTCTGAAGTAAATGTAGATATATTCGCTCCCGGAGATATCGTTGACGTGGTAGGAACATCCAAAGGCAAGGGTTTCGCCGGAGGCGTTAAACGTCATAATTTTAGACGCGGCTCGATGGGCCATGGTTCCAAATATCACCGGCGTCCAGGTTCCTTGGGAGCCAAAGGGCCGGCTCGAGTTTTTAAAGGACGCAAGATGCCTGGTAGATTAGGTGGAGAACGGGTTACCGTACAGTGTCTGCAAATCGTAAAGGTCTATCCGGAAAAGAACCTTATCCTGATCAAGGGTGCAATACCTGGGCCGAGAAAAGGTCTGGTTATTATCAAGAATTCTGTCAAGGCATAGCTTTATGTGAAGGAGGTTAGGAAATGCCTAAAGTTGCGGTATATAACATGCTCGGTGCCCAGGTCGGAGAAATCGAATTAAATGATGACGTTTTCGGAATAGAGCCTAATAAAGCAGTCATGTATGACTTTATTAAAATGCAGTTGGCCAATAAACGCCAGGGAACCTCATCCACCAAGACCAGGACCGAAGTAAGAGGAGGGGGCAAAAAGCCCTGGAGACAAAAAGGAACCGGCCGCGCTCGCGCAGGCAGCAGCAGAAATCCGGTTTGGAGAGGCGGAGGAATTGCTTTCGGGCCTAAACCCAGAGATTATTCCTACAAACTTCCCCAAAAGGTTAGAAGGCTGGCTTTAAAATCAGCACTATCCAGCAAAGCACTGGATAATAAAATTGTTGTAGTAGATGAATTTAGCTTTGATCAACCCAAAACCAAAGTTATGGTGCAAGCACTGGAAGCTTTAAAAGTTGGTAAAAAGACATTGCTTGTAACTGCAGATGGTAATGTTAATGTGGTTAAATCAGCCAGGAATATCGAAGGTGTAAAACCAATGCGGGCTGATTTTATAAATGTTTACGATATATTGAAACACGATACCCTGCTCATGACCAAAGATGCAGTAGCCATGGTAGAGGAGGTATTTGCATAAAATGAAAGACTATCGTGACATAATTATCAAACCAGTAGTAACTGAAAAATCAATGGATCTGCTGGCTGATAACAAATACACCTTTATAGTAGATAAAAATGCTAACAAAACCGAGATTAAGAGTGCAATTGAGCATATATTTAAGGTTGAAGTTGCCAAAGTTTATACCATGAATATAAAAGGCAAGCCCAAACGCATGGGTCGGTTTGAAGGCAAAAGACCAGACCGCAAGAAAGCTGTTGTAGCCCTGAAAGCAGGTCAAAAAATACGCCTGTTTGAAGGAATGTAACGAAATTTGATTAGATCGGGAGGATTGTTCCGATGGGTATAAAAAAATATAAACCAACAACACCCAGCAGAAGACATATGACAATAATGACTTTTGATGAAATCACCAAAACAGAACCCGAGAAAAGTCTTACTGTCAGTTTAAAAAGCAAAGCGGGTAGAAATGCACAGGGAAGACTGACCGTTCGGCATAAGGGTGGTGGACACAAACGTCTTTATCGTGTTATTGATTTCAAACGAATTAAAGACGACGTGCCCGCCAAAGTTGCAGCAATCGAATATGATCCCAACCGCTCAGCCAATATTGCTCTACTGCATTATGCTGATGGCGCCAAGGCTTATATCATTGCCCCTAACAACATGAAGGTTGGAGATACTGTTATATCTGGCAAAACAGCCGATATAAAAACCGGCAATACATTGCCGCTCAAGGATATCCCGGTAGGATCGCTGATCCACAACATAGAGATGAGACCTGGAAAAGGCGGACAACTAGTTAGAGCAGCAGGAACTGTTGCACAGCTGATGGCCAAGGAAGGTTCCTATGCGCATGTAAGACTACCTTCCGGAGAAGTGAGATTGGTCCATATTAATTGCCGCGCAACGCTGGGGCAGGTCAGCAATCTGGAGCACGAAAATGTCAAAATCGGAAAAGCCGGCCGCACTCGTTGGATGGGAATCAGACCTACTGTAAGAGGTTCAGTTATGAATCCGGTTGATCATCCTCATGGCGGTGGTGAAGGCCGTGCTCCCATAGGGAGAAAATATCCGGTATCACCCTGGGGCAAGATCGCCATTGGCGGCAAGACCCGCAAAAAGAAACCGTCAGATAGTATGATCGTAAGGAAACGCAAGTAAAGGAGGTCTTTCAATAAATGGCTAGGTCGTTAAAAAAAGGACCTTATTGTGAGGAAAAGCTTTTAGCTAAAGTTGAGGATATGAACCAGAACGGACAAAAAAAGGTTGTTAAAACCTGGTCCCGCCGTTCAACCATAATGCCCCAGATGGTGGGGCATACGATGGCCGTCCATGATGGTCGCAAACACATTCCCGTATATGTTACCGAAGAGATGGTAGGATTGAAATTAGGAGAATTTGCTCCGACCAGAACCTATCGTGGACATGCCGGTAAATCTGAAAAAACGAGCAGATCGAGGTAGAAAGGAGGAGCATATTTATGGAAGCCAGAGCAATAGCTCGGTATTTGCGGGTATCTCCTTTAAAAGCACGTCAGGTGGCCGATCTGGTTAGAGGCAAAGATGTGAAGGAAGCCCTGGGTATTTTAAGATATACCAATAAAAAATCTTCTCCCCTGATCAGCAAAGTAGTTAAATCTGCAATAGCCAACGCAGAACATAACTATGATATGGATTCAGACGAATTATATATCTCAGAGATTCAGATCAATGAAGGTCCTACCCTGAAAAGAATGAAACCCAGAGCCTATGGCAGAGCTGATGTAAGACGTCATAGAACCAGTCATATAACTGTGGTGGTAAGGGAAAGGGAGGTTAAATAGTGGGTCAGAAGGTTCATCCGAAAGGATTTAGAATCGGAATTATCCGAGATTGGGATTCAAATTGGTACGCAGACAGAGATTATGCAGATCTACTGCATGAAGATTATAAAATCCGGAAAATGATCAAAGAACGTTTCTTTACAGCCGGAATTTCAAAAGTTGAGATCCAGAGAACCGGCAACCGGGTTAAAGTAACTATTCACACTGCCAAACCGGGTATCGTAATTGGCCGCGGTGGTACGGAAGTTGAAAAACTCAAGCAGGATCTGAACAGTTTAACCAAAAAAAATATCAACATCAATATTCAGGAAATCAAGAAACCTGAGCTTGACGCGCAAATCGTGGCTGAAAACGTAGCGCAGCAGTTGGAGAAAAGGATTTCCTTCCGGCGTGCCATGAAGCAATCAGTAAGCAGAACCATGCGCGCAGGTGGAATTGGAATGAAAATCGCTATATCAGGTCGTTTAGGTGGAGCTGAAATAGCTCGTACCGAGTGGTATGCCGAAGGAAAAGTACCACTTCATACTTTACGTGCAGATATAGATTATGGATTTGCTGAAGCCAATACTACCTACGGCAAGATTGGTATCAAAGTATGGATCAACCGCGGTGAGATAAGCCCTGAGGCGAAAAAGAGACCGCAAGAGAAACGCAAGGAGGAGGCAGATCAGTAATGCTTATTCCTAAAAGAGTTAAATACAGAAAGCAACACCGACCGGGACTTAAAGGCAAGGCGCAAAAGGGCAATACTGTAACTTACGGACAATACGGCCTGCAGTCTCTGGAAGCTTCCTGGCTTACCAACCGCCAGATTGAAGCTGCTCGTATTGCAATCAACAGACATATAAAAAGAGGCGGACAGCTTTGGATCAAGATATTCCCTGACCGTCCCATAACTGCCAAACCTGCTGAAACCAGAATGGGTAAGGGAAAAGGTTCTCCCGAACAATGGGTCGCAGTCGTAAAACCAGGCAGAGTCATGTTTGAACTTGCCGGGGTAAATGAAGAAACTGCTCGCGAAGCAATGCGTCTGGCCGCCAACAAACTGCCGGTCAAATGCAAGTTCGTAAAACGAGAAGAAATGGATGGTGAGGTTAGTGATAGCTAAGAAAATGAGAGAACTAACCGACGAAGAATTAGTCAGGAAAGTCTCCGGATATAAAGAAGAACTATTTAACCTCAGATTTCAGATGGCAACCGGAACACTTGATAACCCTATGCGCATCAGAGAGGTAAGAAAGAATATAGCCAGATGCAAAACCGTATTAAGGCAGCGGGAAATATCAAAGGAGAGTAACGGATAGAAGGAGGTCTCATGGTGGCTGAGAATCAAGGCAACCGCAAAACCCGGATGGGCACAGTGACCAGCGACAAAATGCAAAAAACCATAACCGTATCCATTGAAACTGTGCAGCAGCATCCGCTTTACAAAAAGACAATTAGAACCAGTAAAAAATATAAAGTACATGATGAAAACAATGAAGCCAAAATTGGTGATGTAGTGAAAATCATGGAAACCCGCCCCTTAAGCAAGGACAAGAGATGGGCACTCGTAGAAATCATTCAGAAGGCCAAGACTTTACAGTAGTCCTGGTAATTTGATGGGAGGTTAAACCGTGATTCAACAAGAAACAACGTTGCAAGTGGGTGACAACACCGGCGCCAAAAAAGTGCTTTGCATCAAGGTCCTGGGAGGTTCCACCCGCAGATACGCAACTGTAGGCGATATCATAGTAGCTGCGGTCAAGGAAGCAGCACCAAATGGCGTAGTAAAAAAAGGTGATGTAGTAAAAGCCGTTGTGGTTAGAACGAAAAAAGAAATTCGCAGACCGGATGGTTCCTATATAGCATTTTCAGAAAATGCAGCCGTAATTATAGATGACAACGGCAATCCCCGGGGAACTAGAATATTCGGACCTGTAGCCAGGGAACTGAGGGATAAGAATTTCATGAAAATCGTATCTCTGGCCCCCGAAGTGCTTTAGTCGGTGGAGGTGTAGAACAATGAATATAAAAAAAGGCGATACCGTACTGGTGATAACCGGTAAGGATGCCGGCCGTAAGGGCAAGGTTCTGAAGGTTATCCCCAAGGATAATAGAGTGGTTGTTGAAGGTATAAACAAAGCAAAAAAACACCAGCGTCCCAGTAGGGCTATTCCCCAGGGAGGTATTCTTCAGATCGAGGCACCATTAAACGTTTCTAATGTTATGTTGCTTTGCACGAAGTGTAACAAACCTACCCGGATGGCCAAAAGGTTTTTGGAAAATGGAACCAAAGTTAGATTCTGCAAGAACTGCGGAGAGGTATTAGACTAAGCTCCAGGAAGGGAGGCTAGCTGTTAAATGGCTAGGTTGTACGAGGTATACAAGCAGGAAATCACACCCAAACTTATGGATAAATTTCAGTACAAAAATGTTATGCAGGTTCCCAAAGTTGAAAAGGTAATAATCAATATCGGGGTAGGCGAAGCCATTCAAAATCCAAAAGCATTGGATGCAGCAGTAAATGATCTTACCCTAATTTGCGGACAGAAACCGATTATTACGAAAGCCAAGAAATCAATTGCCGGCTTTAAATTGCGTGAAGGCATGTCAATTGGTTGCAAAGTCACCCTGCGCGGTGAGCGGATGTATCTGTTCCTTGATAAACTTATCAACATAGTATTACCGCGTGTGCGCGATTTCAGAGGCGTTTCACCACAGGCTTTTGATGGTCGGGGCAATTATTCGCTGGGAATAAAGGAACAAACCATATTTCCTGAAATCGAATATGACAAGATCGATAAAATCCGGGGCATGGAAGTTGTTATCGTAACGACTGCCAAGACTGATGAAGAAGCCCGTGAACTGTTGAAGAGCATGGGTATGCCATTTAGATAAAGGGAGGTTTTTACAGAATGGCAAAAAAGGCTATGATAGAAAAACAAAAACGCCCCCACAAGTTCAAAGTGCAGGCATACAATCGCTGCAAAATTTGTGGAAGACCCAGAGCTTACATGGGCAAATTCGGAATGTGTAGAGTTTGCTTCAGAGAACTGGCCCATAAGGGTGAAATACCAGGAATTACGAAATCCAGTTGGTAACTCTACATTTGATAGAAAGTGCCTGCCTGTGATTGTTGTAGAACCCGCCACAGGGAGAGGTACAACACGAAATACAGGAATAGGCAAATGGCAATAAAGGAGGTATAAAATATGGTCATGACTGATCCCGTAGCCGATTTTCTAACCAGAATTAGAAACGGCAATATGGTCATGCATCAAACCGTTGAAGTGCCCGGATCAAAAATGAAGATTGGGTTAGCCAAAATTCTCAAAGAAGAAGGGTATATCAAGGATTTTGAATATATTGAAGATGGCAAACAAGGGGTTATAAGAATATACCTCAAATATGGACCCAACAAAGAAAAAGTTATTACAGGTCTGAAAAGAATCAGCAAGCCTGGATTGAGAGTATACGTACAAAAAGACGAAGTTCCCAAAGTGCTTGGCGGACTTGGGACAGCTATTGTATCAACTTCCAAAGGACTAATGACTGATAAAAAAGCCCGCAAAGAAGGTCTGGGCGGAGAAGTGATCTGTTACATCTGGTAGCCGAAGGAGGAGTGAAACGTGTCCAGAATAGGTAGAAAGCCTATCACTCGACCTGATAACGTAAAGGTAACAATAGAAGAAAATATCATTACTGTTGAAGGTCCAAAAGGAGTTCTTACCCAGCAAATACCCCAGGATATAACGATAGAAATAACAGATGGTCAGCTGCAGGTCAATAGACCCAGCGATACAGCCAATCATCGTGCTTTACATGGATTGACAAGAGCGTTGGTGGCCAATATGGTACAAGGAGTAAGCCAGGGTTTTGAAAAAAAACTGGAATTGGTAGGGGTTGGATACCGCGCCCAGTTGCAGGGAAATAAACTTCTTATCAATATTGGCTTCTCTCATCCGGTTGAGGTAGAGCCTTCCCAGGGAATCGAGTTCGAAGTCCCGGCACCGACCAAGATAACGGTTAAAGGGATCGACAAACAACTGGTTGGCAACACCGCTGCCCATATTCGTGCCATTAGAAAACCTGAACCTTATAAAGGCAAAGGTATCAAGTACGAAGGTGAAGTTATCAGACGCAAGGCTGGTAAAGCGGGCGGCAAATAACTAGGAAGGGAGTGACTACGTTGATCAATAAGACCAGTAGAAATGAAACCAGAAAGAGCAGACACTTAAGAATTCGCAACAAAGTGTCAGGAACGAGCGAAACCCCGAGACTTTGTGTTTATACAAGTCTGCAAAATATATATGCCCAGATCATTGATGACGTAAATGGGGTTACCTTGGCAACAGCTTCGACTTTAGACAAGGACATGACCGATTTAGCCAGCAAGAGCAATATTGATGCCGCTAAACGTGTTGGGAGCAGCATTGCCAGAAAAGCTCAGGAAAAAGGAATTACCAGTGTAGTATTTGATCGCAATGGCCGCAAATATCATGGCAAAGTATCAGCTTTAGCAGATGCTGCCAGAGAAAACGGACTCGTGTTTTAGAGCTTATTTCCGTCAGATAGGAGGGAAAAAATGATTGAGAAGGAACAGGCAACCCCTGAACTAATTGAAAAAGTAGTCAATATCAGAAGGGTTGCGAAAGTCGTAAAGGGTGGACGCAGATTTAGTTTCAGCGCCCTGGTGGTAGTTGGTGATGGTGAGGGCAAAGTAGGAACGGGCAAAGGCAAGGCTACTGAAGTACCCGAAGCGATCAGAAAAGCTATGGAAGATGCCAAGAAAAATATGATAGATATCCCCTTGATCGACAACAGAACGATTCCCCACACTATTCTGGGAAGATTTGGTGCCGGTGAAGTTATGCTTAAACCAGCTTCTGCAGGTACCGGTGTTATTGCCGGCGGACCGGTCAGAGCCGTTTTGGAAGCAGCAGGAATAAAAGATATTCTCACCAAGTCTTTGGGTTCATCAAATGCCAACAACATGGTTCATGCAACCATTGAAGGCTTGAAAAACCTGAAGCGGATTGAAGAAGTAGCCCGTCAACGGGGTAAGACCATAGACGAGATAAAGAACTAGGAGGGAAAAACCGTGGCTAAACAGTTGAAAATCACGTGGCAAAAAAGCTTTATTGGTTACCCTCAAACGCAGAGATTGACCATTAAAAGCCTGGGGCTGAAGAAACTTTATCAGTCCGTCATCAAAGAAGATTCTGAACAGCTCAGGGGACAAATCAACAAAGTGATACATCTGGTCAGTGTTGAAGAACTCGATTAAGTATAGGGAGGTTTTACAGTGAAGTTAGAAGAAATAAAATCTCCGCCGGGAGCCAACAAAAGTCCAAAAAGAGTTGGCAGAGGTATAGGCTCAGGCCATGGCAAGACTTCCACCCGCGGTCACAAAGGTCAGAAGGCCCGCTCCGGCGGTAGTATCCGACCCGGTTTCGAAGGCGGTCAGATGCCATTGCAGAGACGCATTCCCAAACGGGGTTTTACTAACATATTTAAAAAAGAATGGTCGATTGTAAATGTAAAAGACCTGAATATTTTCGACGACGGTACCGTTGTGACCGTTGCCCTGCTCAAACAAGCCGGATTGATCAGGAAAACTGATCTCCCAGTCAAACTGCTGGGTGACGGTGAAGTTGAAAAACAGTTGACCGTGCAGGTACAAAAAGCCAGTCAGCAGGCTGAAGACAAAATTTTGGCCAAAGGCGGCAAAATTGAGGTGATTTAATGCTTAACTCATTTCAGCAAGCCATAAAAGTTGGAGATCTGCGCAGGAAATTGCTGTTCACGCTCTTTATGCTGCTTATATTCAGACTTGGCGCCCATATACCTGTTCCGGGCATCAATCCTGATGCTATGTCAGAACTTCTGAAGGGACAGTTATTCGGATTTTTTGATATTATTTCCGGGGGAGCTTTCAAGCGTTTCAGCGTTTTTGCCATGAGCATTACGCCGTATATTAATGCTTCCATTATTATGCAGTTGCTGACCGTAGTTATACCCAAACTGGAGGAGTTAAACAAGGAAGGCGAAGAAGGCCGTAAAAAAATTGCCCAGTATACCAGATACGGAACCGTAGTGCTTGGATTTATCCAGGCAGTCGGCATGGCCATGGCACTTAGCAAAGCAGGAGCCATAAATAATCCGGGAATCGCTTCATATATTGTTATCGCAGTTTCACTTACAGCTGGTACAGCAATGCTGATGTGGATCGGTGAGATGATTACTGAAAAAGGTATCGGCAACGGTATTTCCCTGATTATTTTCTGTGGTATTGTCGCGCGTATACCTACCCAGATATACAATGTTGGACAGGAATTGACCGGGGGACTGATTGGATTTTTCAATCTTGTTTTACTGATCTTGGTAGTTCTGGTTGTTATCGTAGCTGTTGTAGCCATGAACGAAGGTCAGCGCAGGCTGCCCGTGCAATATGCCAAACGTTTGGTAGGACGTAAAATGTATGGCGGACAAAGCACATTCTTGCCCTTGAAGGTCAATGCCGGAGGGGTTATCCCGATCATATTCGCGATGTCGTTGTGCATGTTCCCGGCCACGATTGGTGCCTGGATGTCAGCAACATCAGCTTATAATCAGTTTATAAATAACTATTTCAACTTTGGCAGTATTCTTTACAACGTAATATATGCTTTGTTGATCATATTTTTCACCTATTTCTATGTGGCCATCATTTTCAATCCCATGGATGTGGCCGATAACATTAAAAGAAACGGTGGTTTTGTTCCCGGAATAAGACCGGGCAGACCTACGGCTGAATATATCGATAAAATCCTCTCACGCCTGACCATGGCGGGAGGTGTTTTCCTGGCCTTGATTGCAGTACTTCCTAATGGCGTCATTGCCATCACCGGAGTAACCAGTCTCTGGTTTGGCGGGACGGCTCTCCTGATCGTAGTTGGCGTTGCATTGGATACAATGAAACAGATAGAATCACACTTGCTGTTAAGAAGTTATGAAGGTTTTGTTAAATAGGAGATGATTTTGGAATGAACATTATCCTTTTAGGGCCTCCCGGGGCAGGAAAAGGAACGCAGGCAGAATTGATCAAAGCTAGTTACCCCATACTTCATATTTCAACCGGGGATATGTTCAGAGACGCTGTCCGAAATGCAACCGCAATGGGATTGGAAGCCAAGAAGTATATGGATGCAGGTCAACTGGTACCGGATGAAGTTACGATAGGTGTGGTTGAGGAGCGGCTGTCTCAACCCGATTGCGGTAACGGGTTCCTGTTGGACGGTTTTCCCCGCACGATTCCGCAAGCAGAAGCTTTGGATAAAGTACTGGCAGGATTGGGGAAGAATGTTGATCTGGCTCTGGAAATTACTGTCCCGGATTCGATTATTGTTGAGCGTATGACTGGCAGAGTGAGTTGCAGCCAATGTAAAGCAGTTTACAATACCCATTTTAGTCCTCCTGCACAGACTGGTATTTGCGATAAATGTGGCGGAGAGCTCGTACAACGAAGCGATGACAAAGAAGAAACGGTCAAGAATCGCTTGAAAGTTTATGCTGAGCAAACCCAACCACTTTTAAAATACTATGAAAAAACAGGCAAACTAAAGAGTCTGGATGGCAACCGTGATCCCCAGATAATATTTATGGATGTACAAAGTTTGCTGGGGAAATGCTAAATGATTACCATCAAGACCCGCGCAGAGATCGAAAAGATGAGGCGTTCAGGCCATATCGTGGCACAAACGCTCAGTCTGATCGAAGCAGCAATAAAACCAGGTATAACTACTGCTTCATTGGATGCGCTGGCGATGGAGGAATGCAGAAAGAATAATGCTATTCCAGTATTTAAAAACTATCCCCATCCTCGCAGAGGAAAACCTTTTCCCGGTGTTATATGTGTATCTATTAATGAGGAAGTTGTGCATGGCATACCCGGCGATAGGATCCTTCGGGAGGGAGATATTGTAAGCGTAGATTTTGGAGTAATAGCGGACGGTTATGCTGGAGATTCAGCCATAACCGTACCGGTCGGTGAAGTTGATCCCGTTTTAATGAAGCTGATCAAAACGACCGAGCTGTCATTACTTGAAGGGATTGAGCAGGCACAGGCAGGAAACCGATTAGGGTATATTTCCAATGCTATTCAGAATCGCGCTGAAAACGATGGATTTTCAGTAGTCAGAGACTATGTCGGACACGGTATTGGTACTGCGATGCATGAGGATCCACCCATCCCCAACTACGGCAGGAAGAATAGCGGACCGGTTTTGAAAGCGGGAATGGCCCTGGCGATAGAACCAATGATTAACCAGGGTAGCTATCAGGTATACACCAAAATAGATGAGTGGACGGTGGTTACGAGAGATGGTTTGCCTTCAGCGCACTTTGAACACAGTGTTGTTGTCTGGGACAATGGTCCTGAGATTCTTACCAAAAGGTGACGGGGGTGACTGATGATATCTGAAAACATGTTGGGAAGACTTGTTTATTCCTTGAATGGAAGAGATAAAGGCAGGCCTTTCGTTATTATCAGATCCGTGAACGAACGTTATGTAATCGTCAGTGACGGAGATACAAGAAAAATTGAGAACCCGAAAATGAAAAATATAAAGCATTTGCAGTATACCAAATTAAAAGCTAACGAGGTCATTGACTATTTAAATAGAGGAGAAGTTCCTGATAACCATATTATAAAAAGGAACATCAGGCAGATACTTGAAAGAGGAGAAACAGAGGGGAAGGAGGTCTGGTAAATGGCTAAAGATGACGTTATTGAGGTAGAGGGTAAAGTATTGGAACCATTGCCTAACGCCATGTTTACGGTAGAACTGGAAAATGGCCATAAGGTCCTCGCCCATATTTCAGGGAAAATGCGGATGAACTTTATCAGAATTTTACCTGGCGATCGAGTAATGGTTGAACTGTCGCCCTATGATTTAAATCGCGGCAGAATAACGTATCGTTTCAAGTAGATTTCTACCGTTAAAGGAGGTATCGTTTCGTGAAAGTAAAACCGTCAGTAAAACCAATGTGTGAAAAGTGCAAAGTTATTAAACGCAATGGTAAAGTAATGGTAATATGTGAAAATCCCAAGCATAAACAGGTGCAGGGTTAAACAGACCCATTGAAGTATCGAAGCAAAATGGACTATTAAACTGAAGGATGTGAAAAATTTTGGCAAGAATAGCAGGTGTTGATTTACCCCGTGACAAGAGAGTTGAAATCTCCCTTACCTATATTTTTGGGATCGGGAAAGCATCATCGCAGAAAATATTGGCCGAAGCAGGTATAAACCCAGATACGAGGGTGAAAGATTTAACCGAGGAAGAAGTTTCCAAGCTCAGAGCCATTATTGATAAAAACTTTACCGTAGAAGGCGACCTGCGCAGAGACGTAAGCATGAGCATCAAGAGATTGATGGATATAGGTTGCTATCGAGGAATTCGCCATCGGCGCGGATTACCGGTAAGAGGCCAGAATACCAAGACCAATGCCCGCACTCGCAAAGGACCCAAACGTACTGCCGGCGGCAAGAAGAAGTAGTTTTATAAAGGAGGATAATTGAGTGGCACGAAGAACAGCAACCACGCGTGTTAAAAGGCGTGAAAAAAAGAACATAGCCGAAGGTATCGCGCATATCAAATCGACCTTTAACAATACAATCATATCCATTACCGACAAACACGGCAATGCAATATCTTGGGCCAGCGCCGGTACATCGGGGTTTAAAGGTTCCCGTAAGAGCACCCCATTTGCTGCCCAACAGGCGGCTGAAACTGCTGCCCGCGCTGCTATGGAACATGGGCTCAAGGAAGTTGAGTGTTATGTAAAAGGACCTGGCGCAGGCCGTGAAGCAGCAATCCGTTCTTTACAGGCAGCGGGTTTGGAAGTAAGCGTTATTAAGGACGTTACCCCCATCCCCCACAATGGTTGCAGACCGCCAAAAAGAAGAAGGGTATAAGGAGGGAATCGTTTAAGTGGGAAGATATACTGATTCAGTTTGTCGCCAGTGCCGCCGCGAAGGTGAAAAGTTGTTCCTTAAAGGAGATCGCTGCTATTCAACCAAATGTGCAGTTGAGAAAAGACCCTTCGTACCAGGTCAGCATGGACAAAAACGTAAGCAGAAAACCAGTGAATATGGTTTGCAGCTCAGAGAAAAACAGAAGACCAAACGTATTTATGGAGTAAGCGAAAAACAATTCCGCAACTCCTTCAAGAAAGCCGACCGCCAAACTGGCATAACCGGTGAAAATCTTATGATTTTGCTGGAAAGACGGCTGGATAATGTTGTTTTCAGAATGGGTCTGGCCAGCTCACGAAAAGAAGCACGCCAGCTCGTGAATCACGATCATTTCACCATTAACGGCAGGAAGGCCAACATACCTTCCATGCTGGTTAAAACAGGTGATTTTATACAAGTCAAGGAAGGCAGCGCCAGCTCTGCAAAATTTGATGATCTCAAAGCAGCTGCAGCTTATAAAACTGCCCCCGAGTGGTTGGAAGTAGATGTTGAGAATCTCAGTGGCAAAGTACTGGCCTTACCGAATAGAGAACAGATAGATACAGTTGTCAGCGAACAGCTCATCGTTGAACTATACTCTAGATAATCTATCTATATTTTTTACCTCTAATAGAAAAGGAGGGGATAATTAGTGCTAGAGATGGAAAAACCTCGTATCGAGCGGGTGGAACAGGATCCATCGACCAATTATGGTAAGTTCGTGATAGAACCACTGGAGAGAGGCTATGGCACAACCTTGGGCAATGCCCTGCGCCGGGTGCTGTTGTCTTCATTACCGGGTGCGGCAGTCACATCCATAAAGATTGACGGTGTTCTGCATGAATTCTCCACTATACCCGGTGTGCTGGAAGATACTACCGAGCTGATCCTAAATATCAAGCAAATGATTTTACGTTATGATGGAAATGAACGCAAAATCATCCGTATCGAACAAAAAGGCAAAAAAGATATTTGTGCAGGCGATCTGGAACCGGATGCAGAAGTGGAAGTGCTTAATCCGGAACTACATATAGCCAGCCTCGACGCAGATGGCGTTTTGGAAATCGAAATGACCGTCGAAAGAGGCCGGGGATATGTCGGTGCCGATCAACAGCCGCATAAAAATGATGATATTGTAGGGCTGCTGCCCATCGATTCAATTTTTACTCCGGTCACCAAAGTCAATTATACGGTCGACAATGCCCGGGTTGGCAAAAGAACTGACTTTGATAAACTGGTGCTGGAGGTATGGACCAATGGCAGTATTAAACCAGAGGAAGCAATTAGTTTTTCAGCCCAGATCTTAATCCAATATCTCAGCTTGTTTACTGAAATTGATGATACCTATGCGGAAGTTGAGATTCTGGTTGAGAAGGAAGAAGAGAAAAAAGACAAAGTACTGGAAATGTCAATCGAAGAACTGGAACTTTCAGTACGCGCCTCCAATGGACTTAAACGGGCTAACATCAACACCGTTGGAGATCTGATAGAAAAGACCCGTGAAGAAATGAGCAAGATCAGAAATCTGGGGCAAAAATCTCTGGAAGAGATTGAGCGCAGGTTGAATGAAATGGGATTTACATTTAAGAAATCAGAAGATTAGAGAGGAGGATCTTCCTTGAGTTACCGCAGATTCGGACTATTAGCAGATCATCGCAGATCAATGATGAGAAACTCAGTAACTTCTTTGCTGGAACATGGGAGCATTACGACCACTGAGACCAGAGCGAAAGATATTAGAAAAGTTGCCGATAAAATGATCAGTCTGGCCAAAAGGGGCGATTTGAATGCCAGAAGACAGGCTGAATCATATCTGATGAAAGAAGAAGTAGTCTTCAAGCTTTTCAATGGCATAAATGAGCGCTTTACAAATCGTGACGGCGGCTACACCCGGATTATCAAAACCGGCTATCGCAAAGGCGATGGAGCCCCGATGGTCATAATCGAGCTGGTTGATTAGACGCTGGGAGAAACCTCCCGGGTCTCCAGTATATAAGAGCCGATAACACTCATAAAGATATCACAGGAGGATTTACAAATATCCTCCTAATTTTTTGCAGGTTAATTCGGCTTCAAGAAAAGCGCAGAAATCTTTCCGGACCGGATGGGTATGAATTGATCAGACCAAGGAGATGATCCCATGCCGAAGATCAAGCTGGTGATGGAATATGACGGCAGCCATTATCATGGTTTTCAAAAACAGCTTAACGCCAACACCATCCAGGCCGAGTTGGAAAAAGCTATTTGCAGTATCAGCCGGGAATCAGTTGCGGTAATAGCTGCTGGCCGAACCGATGCCGGGGTACACGCCCTTGGCCAGGTGGCAGCTTTCAGTACGGAGATGGAGATCCCTGCTGACAAGTGGCGTCTGGCTTTAAACAGCAACCTGCCTGACGATATTCGCATACTTGAGAGTGAGGCAGTATCTTCTGCTTTTCATCCCCAATATGACGCTCTGCATAAGAGTTATTGTTATATGATTTACCGCAAGAAGGAGCGGGCAGCTTTTTACCGTAAATATGCCCTGCTCTGTGATCAACAGCTTGATATAGAAGCTATGCAGTCAGGCTGTAATCACATTCTCGGCAGACACGATTTCCGCTGCTTTTGTGCCAGCGGCTCAGGAGCCAGAACCTGGGAGAGAACAGTACTCAGCTGCAATTTGACGGAAGAAGGAGAATGGCTGAAACTGAACATAACCGCGGATGGATTTTTATACAATATGGTTCGTATCATCGTTGGAACTCTACTGGAAATAGGCCGCGGACGCTTTCCGCCCGAACAGATAACAGCCATGATCGCAGCCTGTCAGCGCAGTCAGGCTGGTCCCACTGCAGTTCCGCAGGGACTTTATCTGTGCTCGGTTAAATATCCGCAGATATAAAGTGCTGATTTAATATAAAATGTTGCGTAAGGCAACAATTATCCAAGCAATATTTCAGCATTTCTTGACAAACGCAATTAAATATGGATACAATAAAAAGGCAGTCTCTAAACTCCTGTTTGGCTCCAGCCCCGTTGACAAACAGAGAGCGCGGGGCAATTGTTTGTGTTCGAAACACATTAACTACAGGAGGGAAATTCTTTGAAAACATATATGGCGAAACCAGCGGAGATTGACCGCAAATGGTACGTGATAGATGCAGATGGCCAGACTCTGGGCAGACTTGCTTCAGAAGTTGCCTCTATCTTGAGAGGCAAGCATAAGGCTATTTATACACCCCATGTTGATACCGGTGATTTTGTAATTATAATCAATGCTGAAAAAATTCAGATGACCGGCAACAAGCTCAATGATAAGATGTACCGCCATTATTCCGGCTATCCGGGCGGATTGAAAGAAGTAACTTACGGAACCCTGTTGGCCAAAAAGCCTGAAAAGGCAATTGAAGCCGCTGTCAAAGGGATGTTGCCTCACAACCGTTTAGGCCGGGCGATGTACAAGAAGTTGAAGGTTTACAGAGGCAGCGAGCATCCGCATCAAGCCCAAAAACCAGAACTTCGTGAACTGAGAGGTTAGGAGGATCGATATGGCTAGTGTACAATACTGGGGAACCGGAAGAAGAAAAACAGCAATTGCCAGAGTGAGATTAGTACCCGGCAGTGGAAATATAAATATTAATACCCGTACTTTTGAAGATTTCTTTCCCAATAAAACCAGTCGGCTGATCGTTTTGCAGCCGATGGAACTGACCAATACGACCGGAAGATTTGATGTTATTTGCCGCGTCAACGGCGGAGGCGTTACCGGTCAGGCAGGAGCCATAAGACTGGGTATTGCCCGGGCGCTGATCAAGGCTAATCCGGAACTAAGACCTACTTTAAAAAGAGCCGGCTTCCTAACCCGCGACCCGCGTATGGTGGAGAGAAAGAAATACGGTCTACACAAAGCCCGTAAAGCTCCCCAATACAGCAAACGTTAACAATTACAAAACAGATCACAGCCTCCTGGACAATACCAGGAGGTTTTTTTATCCTTTCCTATCATCCTTCCACCACATTTATGTGCCATTATATTATTTCTCCTGACCGCATATAAATAAATATTCGCAGGTGCAATACAGGAGGGATCGGAGTGAGCAGGAGAAACGGGGAGAAAGATGTGCCGCGTCAATCCGGCGGCAGGATTGTGATCATAAAGAAAAAAACAGCTGTTATAACTGCCGCCATCGTTATAGCCATAGTGCTGGCAGTCTTAGCCATTTGGACTGCTGAAAGACCGGAACTGCCAGCCATGTCTTATGTAATCGCTGGTCAGGTAATAGCCGTGGATGCTGGTCATGGCGGGATTGATCCCGGAGCATCGAGGGACGGACTTGAAGAAAAGGATATTACGCTGGCCATCAGCAAAAAACTGCTCCGCTATCTGAATCAGGCCGGAGCCCAGGCGGTCAATCTACGTACCGGAGATGATGATCTCTGCGGAAATAACTTTAAAGGGAAAATTCGCGAAAGAAAAAGACGTGATTTGGCCTTGCGTGTTGAGAAGGCTAAAAACGCCCAAGCAGATTTATATATCAGCATTCATACCAATGCTGATCTGAGTCCCCGCTGGTCCGGCGCCCAAACCTTTTACAAAGCCGGACAGGAAGAAAGCAAACGTACCGCCATTGCCATCCAGGATGAATTAATACGCATTTTGGGCAATAATAATCGTGAGGCCAAAACCGGCAGTTATTATATTCTGAACAAAGCCACTATGCCCATTGTCATAGTGGAAGTTGGCTTTTTGTCCAATCCCCGTGAAGCTCAATTAATGGTTTCTGATGAATATCAGGATAAAATAGCCTATGCGATTTTTTCCGGGATTGTAAAATCATACTTGCCAGAGGAAAAAAGCAGTAATAAGCTGAAATAAAGAAGCATCGTATAAATATTTTGAGGAGGCTGGGCTATGATCAGTTATGGAGCACTGATGCCGCATCCGCCGGTTTTAGTCAAGGAAATAGGCGGCGGACGGCTGCGGGAACTGCAAACCAGTCTGGAAGTATTGTCCGCCATAAGCAGCGAACTGCTGGCGTCAGAGCCGGATTGCATCGTTTTTCTTACGCCCCATGGCAACGTTTTTCAGGATAGTCTGAGTTATCTGACGGCAGCACAACTGCAAGGCGATTTAAGCGATTTTGGCTGGTCAGATTCAGGGACAAGCCTTGATAATGATTCGCAGTTGATGCAAACCATTGTGGAGCTGGCAGAAACAAAGGGCCTGCCCCTATTGGCTGTTACTTCAGATCTCGCAGTACGTTACCATTTAAAGGAGTATCTTGACCATGGTATTTTAGTGCCGCTGTATTTTCTGCAACAGGCAGGCATGAGAGATATACCGATTCTGGCGATCAGTGTTGGCCTGCTTACCAATGAAGAACTATATCTGTTCGGGAAAATCATCCAGGAGGCCAGCGATCAAATCGGCCGCCGAATTGCCATACTGGCTTCGGGAGACATGTCCCATGCGCTGAAGGAAGAGGGGCCCTATCGCTTCCATCCGGACGGACCTCGTTTTGATATGACGGTCAAGCAAGCTTTCGACCGGGGGGATTTCGCCAGCCTGTTGGATATACCGTCGCAGCTGCGTGAAAACGCACGGGAATGCGGGTATCCTTCCCTGCTTATATTGATCGGGGCGTTGGATGGCTACAAGCCGGATAAAATAATCACCAGTTATGAAGGTCCCTTCGGGGTAGGTTACCTTTGTGTCGGGATAAAGCCCGGCCAGAAGACAGAGAGCATGATACCCGTTTTAAAGAGACGCAAAGCTGTACTAACGGCAACACGTCGCGCCCAGGAAGGGCCCTTGGTGCGTTGGGCCAGACTTAATCTCGAACATGCGGTCGCCGGGCTTAAAGCACCTGCGTTGGAAGCAGAGCTGCAGGATCTAAAGACGCAAAGAGCGGCAGCTTTTGTATCCATCAAGAAGGGCGGCAGCTTAAGAGGCTGCATCGGTACGATCCTGCCTGCCTATAAGAATTTGGCCGAAGAGATTTCACATAATGCGCTGGCAGCCGGTCTTCAGGATCCTCGCTTTGCGCCGGTAACCGCGTCTGAACTGGCAGATCTTGAATACTCTGTTGATGTGCTGGGAGAGCCGCAAAGATGCGAACGTGGGGAGCTTGATCCACGCCGTTACGGGGTTATTGTCAGTCATAAAGGACGGCGGGGATTGCTGCTGCCGGATCTGGAAGGGGTCGATACCGTGGAGGAGCAGCTGCGTATTGCCTGTCAGAAAGCAGGTATCTCACCCCACGAACCATATGCCGTTGAACGTTTTGAGGTTATGCGTTACAAATAGGGATCAAGGGTAGTACGGTTTGAAAAATGCTTTTCATCTATAAGTAACGATGATAGGCGCATCAAGCGACGCGAAGTTGAAAAAAAACTGAAAGGTTCTGTATGATGGCTGATAGACCGGTTCAATATTTTAAAAATGAAGATGCCGAGCACATCCGCTGCCTGGTTTGTCCCCATCACTGCAATCTGCAGGAGGGTCAAAGAGGGATCTGCCGGATCAGGCTGAACAAGGGAGGACAACTCATTGCCCGGAATTATGGGGAGGTTTCCTCGCTGGCATTGGATCCTATCGAGAAGAAGCCGCTCTATCATTTTTATCCCGGTTCGATGATTTTGTCAGCGGGGAGCTGGGGGTGCAACTTGAGCTGTCCGTTTTGCCAGAATTACAGTATAGCCCATCAAATGCCTGCCACCCGTTATATGAGCCCGGATGAATTGCTGGAGATCAGTCTGGTCTGCCGCGAAAAAGGTTCGATAGGGCTGGCTTTTACCTATAATGAGCCGTTTATGTGGTTGGAATATATTATGGAAGCAGGTCCGCGTTTACATGAACAGGGGCTGAAGGTGGTGCTGGTCAGCAACGGCTATATTGAATTGGAGCCACTGCAGGATATGCTTGCTTATATTGATGCTTTCAATATTGATTTGAAAGGGTTCAGTGATCGTTTTTATCAGCGCTTTTGTAAGGGAAAACTGGAAGCAGTGCAGAAAACGCTGGCAGCAATTGCAGGGAATGCACATCTGGAGGTAACCAATCTGCTGATTCCCGGTGAAAATGATAATGACGAGGAAATAAACAGCATGTGCCGCTGGTTGGCTGATCTGGATCCCGGAGTGGTTTTGCATTTTTCTGCCTATCATCCAGCCTATAAAATGAATTTGCCGCCCACGCCTGCAGGTACGCTACAACGAGCGGCGGAAATTGCCCGTGAACATCTAAAGCATGTTTATCTGGGCAATCTGCCCGGCGCAGAAAACGACAGCTGTTGTCCACACTGCGGACAAGTATTGATCAGGCGCACCGGCTATGAGGTTGAAAAAGCAAGCCTGGTGCAGGGCAAGTGCAGTAAATGCGGTGAGGGTATCCCCTACATCATTGATTTTTATAATGAATAAAAAAACAAGAAGGACGGTTGAGATTGCCAATAAAGTCCAAAATCAACAGAGCGAGCAAAAAAGGCGAAGAGCAAGGCTTGCAAAAAGCCCATG